>JBKJLJ010000782.1:0-5874 GCA_046597015.1 Bryobacteraceae bacterium | reverse complement strand
GAATTTAGGTCCTCTTCGATTCATTTTTAATTCCCCCTCGATGCATCTATGGCATCACGCGAGAAAACCATTCCAAAATTCTTATTCTTAGGGCTTCTCGCGTGATGCCATAGATGCATCGAGGGGGAATTAAAAATGAATCGAAGAGGACCTAAATTCCAGCGCAGATTCGAGTGGGTGAAGTGGCCCACCGCAGTTCCCATCACCCCATGCCAAAACATCACATCGCCGGCAAAGCCAAACATTCCAGCCGGAATGTAGAGCAAACTACGATAGACCAACACCTCAACATAGTGAAAGTGCCAATTCACCATCCAGTCCAACGCCGGGGCTTGGTGATGAATCTTGTGAAATCGCCAGAGCCAAGGCACGCGGTGGAGCAGGTTGTGGATCCCGTATTGGGCCAGATCACAATACAGGGTCATCACCAGGAACTGGGTCGTAAAACTAAGGCCGGAGGCCCATCCCAGATGAAGTGACGGAAACTGCCGGGGCAAGACTTGGCTGAGGAGATAAGGAAAGGCAAACGAATTCATCACTACATGGAGCACGTCAACCCCGACGCCATTCCGCAAAAGAGGCCGTTTCTCGCGCGGCGACCAACGCTCCAGAAGGGTAAAAAATGCACCGAGGCCGATCAGCCAATAAAAATAATTCATAAAAAATGAGCTGGACCGCCGCAGCCAGCGTCCGTATACTCAGATGTCTAGGTATCGACCGATGTCCATCTGGAACAAACTACGAAATAGCCTCTGGGGCCAACAACACCAGCTTACTGAAATTGAAGAGGAGATGGCATTCCACCTCGAAGCCAAGGTCCGAGATCTGGAGCGAGCCGGACACTCGCAGCAAGCCGCCCGTCGCCAGGCCAACAAGGAGTTTGGCAACCGATTGCGACTGGTTGACGAAACGCAGGATACCGATCGCTGGGCGTTTGTCGACAGCCTTTGGCGAGACACGCGGCTGGCCGTGCGCAACTTGAGCCGCCGTCCTGGTCTGGTAGTGACCGCTCTCCTGTCGATCGGCCTCGGCCTAGGTGCCAACGCGGCGATCTTCAGCATCGTCGATACCGCGCTCTTTCGTCCGCTGCCGCTGGCCCACGCCGACCGTCTAATCAACTTTCAGGACAGCCAAAACAACCGTAGCGTAGGAGGGAACTCCGCGCGGCTTTACGACCTTGCCGAGCAAATGCAGACCGTTGAAGCGGTCAGCGGTTTCTACGGCGAAAGCGCGACATTGACTGGCCGTGGCGAGGCAGAGCGAATTTCGATGGTCCGTTCGTTCGGCCCGATACTGCAACTATTGGGGACAAACCCGGCTCTGGGCCGTGGCTTCACCGCCCAGGAAGAACGCGGCGTCGGCGAGCGAGTGGCGATGTTGACAAACGCACAGTGGCGCAAGCGATTCAATAGCGATCCGCAGGCGATTGGCCAAACCCTACTTCTCAGCACGGTTGCCTACACGATTATTGGCATCCTGCCCGCCGAACTTACCTTTCCAGAGCAGTATGACGTCCTCGCCCCGGCGGACGCGGATCTCCAAAATCGAGCCAATCGCCGAGCCCGGTACCTTGACCGGTTCGCCCGCATCAAGGAGGGCGTGACGCTCGCTAACGTCAACGCCGAGTTGGCCACGATCAACGCCGCATTGGCCGCAAAGTACCCCGATACCGACGCGACTGGCATGCGCACGGTAGCGCAAAACGTCCAGGATGTGCTCACCCGTGACGCCCGCACCCCCCTGCTCTTGCTGCTCTGCACCGCTGGCTTCGTTCTTTTAATTGCCTGCGTGAATATCTCGAACTTGCTGCTGGCCCGCGCCGGGGAACGGCTTCATGAAGCCTCCGTGCGGGCGTCCTTGGGTGCCGGTCTGGGCCGGTTACTGCAGTTGTATCTGGTCGAAAGCCTCGTCCTGGCGGCCGCGGGCGGCGTAGTCGGTTGGTTGGTTGCGGGGGTGCTCTTGCCGATCCTGCAGGAAACCCTACCGGGTGAACTTCCTCGCCTCGCTGCCGCCCAACTAGATGGGAGGGTCTTCGTCTTTGCCTTGGTGGTCACGATGCTTTGCGGCTTACTTTTCGGCGCTCTGCCAGCGATACAACTGGCACGCGCCCGCAGTCTGGTTTCGAGCGCCCGCGCCACTTCCTCGGCGGCGGCTCTCACTACGCGCCGCCTTTTGGTGGCAACCCAGATGGGCTTGTCCATCATCCTGCTGGTCGCGGTTGGCCTGTTCGGGAGAGCGTTGATGGCCGTTCAACAGCTCCCGCTCGGTTTCGTTCCGGAGACGGTCTGGACGGCCAAGGTAGATTTCAGTTGGACCTCCGACGGCGATACCATCCATAGCTTTTCCCGCCGGGCGCTGGAACGGCTCGCCGCTTTACCGGGAGTGGAAAACGTCGGCCTGACGGACCGATTGCCTCTGGAAGGCGGTTCGCAGGATAATCTGATTGATATCCCCGGACGTACGCTCTCGCCCGAGCAAGCTAGCGTCAATGTGGCCTTTCGCTCGGTGAGTACAGACTATCTGTCGACCCTTAAGGTGCCTCTGCGCGCCGGCCGCTGGTTCCAGGAATCAGCTCGCGAGACTGTGGTCAACGAGACCTTCGTTCGGACCTTTTTCCCCGAAGGCGACGCGCTCGGCCGTATCGTTGCCGGTCAGCGAGCCAAGGTAAATAAAGGCTATGTGATTGTCGGAATCGTTCCGGATGTTCGCCGGGAGGTAAACCCCACTCGCCCCATGCCCGAGATGTTTCTCAGCTACGAATCGCAGTTCTGGCCGATGCTCCGCTTCGCGGTACGGGGGCGCACCGAACCCAATGCATTGCGCCAAGTCTTCCGCGAAATCGATCCGAACGTCGTCGTCGGGAAGGTTGCTCCCCTCAATGCCCTAGTGCGCGAAGCGACTGGCGAAGCCCGAACCCAGCTGGGCATTATTTTCGCGTTCGCGTTCCTGGCCTTGGGGTTGGCCGCCGTCGGCCTCTACGGCGTGCTTTCAAGCGACGTCGTCCAACGGACCCGCGAGATGGGCATCCGCCTCGCCTTGGGTGCTGCACCCGGCGACTTGGTTGGTCAAGTGGTCTGGGGCGGCGTGCGGGTCACCGCTGCCGGGCTGGCTCCAGGATTAGCCGTTGCCGTCGGGCTGGCGAATTTCGCAAAGGACTACTTCCCTGGGGTCAATCCCACCGATGGTGTGGCCTTGGCCGGAGCGAGTGGCCTGTTGCTGCTCGTTGCCGTCGTCGCCAGTTACCTGCCGGCTAGGCGGGCCGCTCGCGTGAATCCGCTGCTCGCCCTCCGCCAGGACTAATCGCCATGCCCCAAAGCGGCGCGGATCTGACTCAACATGATTCCTCGCCGCCGGTGGCGCTCACAAAATGCCGACCATTCAGCCGTAAACTGCTCCGCCCCGGCCACCCTCCTCGCGCGCTGCACACTGCGGATCGCCAACTCGCTACCCGTCCCGCCGAGTTGCGCCGCATGGATGTCAGCGACGCGGAACCAAGCGCTCATCGACTCGGCCGGCGCGATCGTTTCCATTTCCGTCGCCCACAAAACCCAACCGTTCTCGGACAATCGGCCGGCCTTCACCACTTCTGCCGCATCCGCCAATCGTCCGTCAGCCAATAGTAAATCTAAAGCCAAATCAGCTGACCGGGCCCGAGCCAACGTCATCGCCTGCTCTCGCAAAACTTCCGTTTGCCCGGTGGCGGCTCCGGCCTGCAACAACAACAAATAACTAGCTCTGGAGGGCTGCGTCGTAAACGTTGCCCAAGCCAGTGTCTTCGCCTTCTCGGGATCCGCGCTCTCCATCAGCGAACTCGCCAACGCCAGCAGTGTTCCCGGTGCTACCCGCTGCGACGTCGCCAAGGAAAACCCCGCTTCGAGCGTTTCCCTTGCCGCCTCGGCGTCCCCGGCTCTGATAAAGCTTTCGGCCGCTTCCAGAAAGTCCTCGGCCCCCACCGCCAGTCCACGAAGAATTTTCGCCGTCTCCCCTGCCCTCAGGGTCGGAGACTCCTGCGCGCGCGCCCACGCCATCATCTGTCCCGCCACTTGGGACCGAAGCTGCCACGATCGCCGGCCCGCAGGACCGACCGCGGCGCGCCAATCCGGCTCGATTAACTCCCGATAACGCGCCAGTCCCTCGTCACCGAGCACATCTCGGTAAGTAAAGGCCGCTTCGCGAAATAGCCCCGCGGTTAAGCCTTCTCTCGCCACGTTCACTAATTGCTCGGCTAACCGCTCACCGCCAGGGCGTAGTTCGGTAGCCGCTTCCAGATGCAGCTCCGTCAGCTTTGGGAGCAGTTCCCGTACCTTCGCCTGCGGATCGGCGTGGTCGCGCAGAAAAACGTCGAGGGCCAGTAAGACCTCCGGAACTACATCAAGCACTAGCGCCAATCGACCAGCCTGAAAGTCAGCCATCAGCGAATTCACCATATTCTCGAAGTTGATGCGCGCCTCGCGCGCCCGCTTCTGCGGATTGCGGTTCCGCGACTTCGTCAAGGTCAGAATCGTCGCCCGGTAAGTTGCCGCGGCGGAGTCCGCATCGCTATTTCGAGCCGCAAACAAGTCAAGCCGGCGTTGTACATCGGGAAGCTCCTTAGCGAGCGCGGCCACCCAGTCCGCCAGCGCCTCCCGCGAAACTCCCGCCAGGAACTCTCGCTGCTTACTGTTTACGGATTTCGCTCGTGCCATGAATATTCGTCTTTTCCCAGAAGAGGTGCCTGACGTTTGCCGGGAGCGGTAGCTGAGCGTAACTGGCGTTGTCACCGGCTAACAACGGAAAGAAGTGGTCAGCGGCAGCCAATGGAACAATCTGTTGCTTCTTCCAACTCGATGGGTTTATTAGGAACGGCTTCATGTAGTGTTGCGCCGCCGTCAAGTTACCCGCCTCGAGTAAGTTCACGCCGTCAAGGGTTGCATATTGGCAGACGACGGCCAAGGCATCTAGGCTGAATGCCGAGTAACTCAAAGAACGAGTTCGCGATTCTTCCCGCGGTGCCGAACCATCCGCTCGGATCTGCTGCGGGATCAGGGTGCTGTGGAAGTGTGCGTAAACCATCCGCCGCATCGTTTCATCGCCGCAAAAGCGCGCATCGGCCACTACTTGGGCCGACCACCCATTGGCATGATTGTTGCCGTTGTTTTTCTCGGCCAAACCAATCTTACTTTTCGTCAACCAGCGTGCATACTGCCGGACCCAATCCCGTAGTCCCTCGCGCTCGGCCGTCGTAAACACCCGCCTCGCTTCGAGTAAGCAAATCCCTTCCACCGCGTAGATCAAATCCCGCGTGTCGATGATGCCTGCTCTCTGGTCCGTATGGCGACCCCGGACCGCCTGGCCGCACTCCAAATGTGGATGCATCCGCGTCGCCGGACGTAGAAACCAAACCGGCACCACTTCCCCGCCCCGCTCCGCATAGCCAGCCTTTGGCCAGCGCTCCGCCGCCATCCCCAACGTCAGCACGGCCTGACTCATTTTCCCCAGCGCTCGCCGATTGGCCTGAAACCGATTGGGGTTCGTTTCGCCGTCTCGCCGAATGTAGGCGGGGGACTCGTCTTTCGGGTCCGGCCACCAGTAAGGTGCTTCGCTATAACAATCGTTCACCCGAATCGGTAAGGTCGGCCGTCCCGCCGTCACCGTCCAGGGACCAACCCGCAGCGCCTTATCGGCCAACTGGCGTAAGTAGACTTCGGCCCCCAGTTGCGCTGCCAAGACGATCAACAGCAGAAGCCTCATCCCAACAGACTCTTCAACGCCACTAGATCCTTCCGCATCGCCGCAAACACTTGTTTGGGTTCGATCGTGATCTTCGTCATCCCCTTATCCGCGCCGCCCAAATCGTACTCGTAGTGGACTTGCAATGGCCCTCGAAACCCCGAC
>JBKJLJ010000726.1:0-4908 GCA_046597015.1 Bryobacteraceae bacterium | reverse complement strand
GACGCCGTACCTGGCGCCGCCCGCAACGTGCTCGGATCAAAGATGTCCCGCACATCCGCAAAGTTACCCGTCCGCATCCCGTCGGTCGGAACCGTGTTGACGAAGGTCCGCTGCAAGCTCCGCCGATAGCCTTCATAGTTGCTAAAGAAGAACAGCTTATTCTTAATCACTGGACCGCCCAGGCTCGCCCCAAACTGGTTCTGCCGTAATACCGGCTTCACCGGACTAAAGAAGTTCCGCGCATCGAACTTGTCGTTCCGCAAAAAGTCATAGGCGCTGCCGTGGAGCTCGTTCGAACCCGACTTAGTAATGACGTTCACCGTTGCGCCGGAGTTGCGGCCTTGGTCCGCCGTAAAGAGGCTCGTCTGAATTTTGAACTCGCGTACCGCTTCCACCGACGGCCGCAAAACAATCGACAGCGTCAACCGTTCATTGTTATCAATCCCGTCCCACAGAAAGTTGTTCGATCCTTCCCGGTTGCCATTCGCGAAAATCTCACTGCCCGGCCGTAAGTCATCCGGACGCGTGCTGCTCATGATCGTGCCCTTGGCACCAAAGCCGACCCCGGTCACACCCGGTCCAAGCGTCGCCAACTGCACAAAATTGCGGCCGTTCAGCGGTAATTCGGCTACCTGCCGCTGTTCCACCACTTGGCCGATCGAAGACGAGTCGCTCTCAATCAATGGCGTCGTCGCCTTCACTTCCACCGTCTCACTTACCGTACCCACTTCGAGCGCGATGTCAAAACGCGCCGTCTGGTTCACTTCCAAAGTCAGGTCTTGAAAAACCTGCCGAAATCCAGCCTTCGACGCTGTAACTTTGTATCGGCCCGGGGGTAACAGGGGCACGGTAAAGAAGCCGTTCGCATCGGTCTCCGCTTCACGCGAAACCTGCGTATCCTGATTCTGCGCCACCACTTTGGCGCCCCCTACGGCGGCGGACGTTTTGTCCGTAATTGTGCCTGTAACCGACGAACTATTCTGGGCCCATGCCATGGCCACGAGGCCTAGACTAAGGGCGATAAGACGAATCATAAAAAGCTCCCTGGCGCTCTGTAACGTGATTTGACCGAGCGCGGCTGCCGCCATCATATCGTCTTATAATATGTCCATGTGGAAGCCGTTCCTCCTGGCCGCTGTCGCCCTTTCGCTCATTGCCGCCTCGATCAATCCGAAGGACGAAGCCTGGATCGGTGCTCGCCGATCTTACTGGGCCTTTCAGCCCGTCGTCCGTCCCGCCGTCCCCAAGGTAAGCGCGAATCCCATCGACGCCTTCCTGCTCGAACAGCTCCAGGCCAAGGGTCTGTCGTCCTCCCCCCCGCTGGATAAAGCCCACCTCGTGCGCCGCGTCACCCTGGATCTTACCGGCCTCCCGCCGACCGCTGCCGAAGTGCAGCGTTTCCTCTCCGACCGTTCCCCCAAGGCCTACGAGCAACTCGTCGAACGCCTGCTCGCCTCGCCCGCCTACGGCGAACGCTGGGCCCTTCGCTGGCTCGATACCGTCCGCTATGCCGATACCAATGGCTACGAACTCGATGCCGAGCGCCCCCAGGCCTGGCGCTACCGCGACTACGTCGTCAATAGCTTCAACGCCAACAAACCTTATGACCGATTCCTGAAAGAACAAATCGCCGGCGACGAACTCTACCCCGGCGACCAACCCGCGCTCATCGCCACGGGCTTCCATCGCGCCGGGCCCATCCACCTCGTAGGCGGCAACCAGGACGAAGAGATGAACCGCCAGGAGGTGCTCACCGAGATGACCCTCGGCGTCTCAAACGTCTTCCTGGGCATGACCGTTGGCTGCGCTCGCTGCCACAATCACAAGTTCGACCCCATCCTGCAAGCGGACTACTATCGCCTGCAAGCCATCTTCGCCTCAGTTTCCTTAAAGGATTCCGAAATTTTCACCCCCGATGAAAAGGCCACCCACGAAACCGCCATGAAGGCCTTCGAAGCCCGTCTCAAACCCATCACGGACGAAATCGCCGCCATCGAAAGACCCGTTCGCGAGCGCATCAAAGAGGAGCGCAAAGCCAAGCTCGAAAAGCGCTTCCTTGACGCCATGGCCATCCCCAAAGATAAGCGCACCCCCGAACAGGAGGTCGTCGCCAAGGAAGGCAACAAGCAAATCACTCCCACCTGGGATGTCGTCGTCAATGCCATCGAGCCGTCCGAAAAGGCCCGTCGCGCGGGACTCCGGCAGCAGATGCACAAGCTCGAGTTCGAACGGCCAGAGCCGCTCCGTACCGCCTACGCCGTCGCCAACCTCGACAAAGCCCCCGTCACCCACATGCTCAAGCTCGGTGATCACCGCTACAAGCTCGATCCGGTCGAGCCCGGCTTCTTAACCGCCCTCGGCGCGGTCGACGCCCCCGCCGGTCCCACCGGCCGCCGCGCCGCCCTTGCCGAATGGCTCGCACGTCCCGAGCACCCGCTCACCGCCCGCGTCATGGCCAACCGAATTTGGCTCCTCCGCATGGGCTCCGGCATCGTTCCCACCCCGAACGACTTCGGTATTCTCGGCGGCAAGGCCTCCAATCGAAAACTGCTTGATTGGCTCGCCGCCGAGTTCGTCAGCTCCGGCTGGGACATTAAGCACATGGACCGCCTGATCGTTTCGACAGCCGCCTACCGCCAGTCCGCGGACATCGACGCGAAGAAGGCGGCGATCGACGGCGACAACAAATACTATTGGCGCATGAACCGCCGCCGTCTGGAAGGGGAAGCCATTCGCGACTCCATCCTCCAAACCACGGGCCAACTCAACGTTCGCCTCGGCGGGGTCCCCGTGAAGGTTCCCATTGAACCCGAAATCTACGACATCATCTTCACCGAAGCCGAGCCCGATAACCTCTGGCCCGTCCTGGCGGATAAACGCGAGCACAATCGCCGCAGTCTCTACCTGCTCAACAAACGCACCGTTCGTCTTCCCCTGCTCAACAACTTCGACCAGCCCGACGCCGTTAGCTCCTGCCCCGTGCGAGCGAACTCAACGCACGCTCTGCAGGCGCTCACGCTCCTGAACAGCGACTTCGTCTTCGACCAGGCCACGGCCTTCGCCGCGCGCTTGGAGCCCGGCTGCTCCACCCCGCAATGCCGCATCAGCCGGGCTTACGAACTCGCCCTGCAGCGAGCCCCCAAGCCGGCCGAAATGCAGCTCGCCCTCGATTTCCTCAACCGCCAGAAAATGCCTCTAACCGACTTCTGCCGTGCCCTTCTTAACCGCCATGAATTCGTATACATCCCGTAGAAACATCCTCCGCAATGGCATGGGCGCGGTTGCCGCCGAATGGCTGCTCCAACGCGACCTGCTCGCCCAGGCGCGGAACAACCCGCTGGCCCCGAAGGCTCCCCACTTCGAGCCGAAAGCGAAGGCGGTTATCTTCCTGTTCATGGTCGGCGCCCCCAGCTCGATCGATATGTTCGATCCCAAGCCGGCCCTCGAAAAGTACGCGGGGCAGAAGCTGCCCGACAGCTACGGCAAAATCTCCAGCCAATTCACCGAAGGCAACACGCCGCTTTATCCGTCCCCGTGGAAGTTCAATCGCCACGGCCGCAGCGGGATGCCCGTCTCCACGCTCTATCCCCACGTCGCCAAATGCGTCGACGACATCTGCTTCGTCCGGAGCTTCTACACCGAAAGCGTCGTCCACGCTCCGGCGATGTACCAGGTCCACACCGGGCGTGTTCTCACGGGCTTCCCCTCGATGGGCTCGTGGGTCACCTACGGCCTCGGCAGCGCCGCCGACAATCTGCCGGCTTACGTCGCCATGCCGCAGCCCGAAGGCACCCCCGAAGGTGGGACCCCCTGCTGGGGCTCTGGCTTCCTGCCCGCGGTCTACCAAGGCACCCTGCTTCGCAGCGGCCCGTCCCCCATTCTGCATTTGAAGAACCCGCCCGGTGTTACCCCTCAGCGCCAGCGAGCCACCCTCGATCTGCTGCAGAAGATGAACGACCTGGACAGCCAACCCGAGGATTCGGAAATGGCTGCGCGCATCGCCAGCTACGAACTGGCGTTTAAGATGCAGGCCGCCGCGCCGGAAGCCGTCGACATCACCAAAGAGTCCGAGGAGACCCGCAAACTCTACGGCATCGATAAGCCCCAAACCCGCGACTTCGGCACGCGCCTACTGCTGGCCCGCCGGATGGTCGAACGTGGCGTCCGCTTCGTCCAGGTTTACTCCGGCGGAGGCCCCGTCAGCATTCAGTGGGACGCCCACTCGAACCTAGTCAACAACCACGAGAAAATGGCCGGGCTCACCGACCAACCCATTGCCGCCCTGCTTCAGGACCTGAAATCGCGCGGCCTGCTCGATTCCACGCTCGTCATCTGGGGCTCGGAATTTGGCCGCCTGCCGATGTCGGAAAGCGGCAACGGCCGGGATCACAACCCGCACGGCTACACCATGTGGTTCGCCGGCGGCGGCGCTAAGGGCGGCACAAGCGTGGGAGAAACCGACGAACTCGGCCTCCGCGGCGTGGGGGAGCGCTATCATATGCGCGACTTTCACGCGACCATGCTCCATATGCTCGGCCTCGACCAGCACAAGCTCTTCTACCTGCACAACGGGCGCAACGAGAAGCTCACCGACTTCGGTGGCAACCTCATCACGAAGCTCTACTTCTAGCCGGCCAGCAGGCTCGGATTCCAATACGCCTGGACCCGCGTTAACTTACCTGCCGCATCGCAGGCCATGACGTCAATGCCATGAAAGTCCACCGACCGCCCGTCTTTCATCTCGCCGTGCCCCATCCAGGTGAATGCGGCATCCTGAGGGCCGGTGACGTGGAGTTTCTCCGGCGTAATCGACACGGCGGTAAACCCCGCGGAGATCGCCTCAAACAGGCCATAAATCGCTTCGTGCCCTTTCGCAGTAGGCGCAATCGGCTCTGTCCACTCGCCGTC
>JBKJLJ010000711.1:0-2551 GCA_046597015.1 Bryobacteraceae bacterium | reverse complement strand
CTCCGCATCAGGGTTTGAATTCCATGCAACGTTTCCGCCTGCGCGGAAATACGCGATTGACGCAACGAGCGGACCAAGCTGAGGATCAGCCGCGCAGTGTTGGAGAATCGCTCGCGGTGTGGCGATATCTGCTGAATTAGGTACTTGCCTCCCAGCGCTTGGCGGTCGGCCTCTTTCCAAACGGAAACCGGTCCGGCCACGGCCAGAAATTCGGTCCTTGCCGCTTCCACCGCTCGAACGTTCGCTTGCAACTCGGCAGAAAGCCATACCGGACTTTCAAGCGAACGTAGGGAGAGTTGCTGGAGCAAGTCAACCAACTCACCCTGCGCCCGCTGCTCCTCTGGACCTTTCAGGATTTGAACGTCGCGGAGCAGGATGGATGTCCGGTATAGGTCTCGCTCGGTGTCCGCCAGCTGATTCAGAAACTGTTGCTCTTCGGCCCCGATTCTAACCAACTCCTCATCGATCCCGCGCAACTTCAGCATCAGAATGGCCACGGAAAGCCCCAGCAGCGCGACCTGAGTGAGGGCGAAGAGTGCAAAAATGAAGCTGACCCGGTTCTGCATGTTGCCCAATTCATAATATCGGTTGTTTGCGCGGGATCCGGCCATCGTAGGAATCAGACTGAGCATCGCAACCGCCATGTCGCTGGCTGAGCGCCCGAAAGACGGATTGTGATTTTCGCGGTTGCGCTCGCGTTGGACATCTATAGCTAGCTTGACGTCGCGGCCGAAAGACCGTCATCCCGAAAACGCCGTAGCAACAGCCCCAAACGAGCACGAGCCGCACGCCTAATGCCGTTTGGGCAGGGCCCTCCCTCCCTTTAGGCATTGTGGGATAGTGCGCGGAGATCGTGAAATGGAAAGGTAAGGCCTAAGGCAACGAGGGAATTTTATGAAGCGAGGAACTCTCCCGAACATTCTAGGGCGTAGGATCTATCCGCTACGAGCAATCAAGCGGCCTGAGATAAGAGACGAACTCGGCGAACGTCCTTTCAGAATCATCGACCGGCCGTATCAGGGCCCTTGCCAGCAGAGCGAAAGGCTTGAGCGCGCCCAGAGGTCGGCTCTTGTGCTGCGTCCGCACTTTCCCAGCCGGACCCCCGCGGCCCGCCCGTCCGGAGCGCTATGAAGACGGTCGCCCTCGACGGTGGACAGCGACTGACAGCCCACTCCCGCCGTGGCTGGCTTCTATGCTGCTTGTCCACTGCGGCTCCCGCCGCGTTTGGCAAACGCTCGGTTTCTGGCACCGTCACCGACCAGCACGGAAAGCCGCTGCTTCGTGCTGCCGTGCAGATGAAAGAGTTACGCACCCTCCGGGTACGCTCGTTTATCACCGGACAGAATGGCCAATACCGCTTCACCACGCTCAGCCCAGACCACAACTACGAGTTGCAAGCGCTCTATCACGCCCACAGGACCGAGGTGAGGAACGTCTCAATTTTTGATGCGGAACGCGAGATCGTCATCGATTTCACGATTGAGGTTGCGCTGCGTCCAGCCCAACTCTGATCTTGCCGGACGTCAGACTTGCTGCAGTTGCTGGAATACCTGACGGATAAGGGTGGCTGCGTTCGCGTCGGCCTTTGCGATCGCTGCAATGATGGCGTCGCGGCCCTGCAGTACATTCTCAAGCTGGCCGCGAATGGGCTCCTCCGCTTGGTTGGTGAATTGTCGCAGGTCGGTAAACAGCTTGGAAGCTTGTTCGCCGGCGGAAGCGAAATTACGGTTCTCAACCTCGAGATACAGTTGCGCCGCACGATTTCGAAAATCAGCGATACGACGGACCTTTTTCTCGGCAGTTAGTTGTCCGGTCAAGCTCGCGGCGTCGGAACGCGCATCGTTCAAACGAAAATATTGAGGGAGGAATCCCAAAAAAAATCCCGTCACAGCCAGGCAAGCACCAAGGATCAACTGATTCTTCATTTCAACTCACTCCTCGCCAACCCATATACCGGGCCCCCCAACTCTACCAGAGGTTGTCGCCCGAAACTACGGAAGTCTCTGTTGCTCGATCCGAAGTGAGTACGGCACGAAAAGACCACTTGAGTAACGCCGGCGCCATCGTCGCCGCGGCAACCGCCATGAAGACGATTATCGAGTACGTATCAGCGCGGATCGCTCCAAGCGCCAGTCCAGTTTGGGCAACCACCATGCAGAATTCCCCACGGGGAATCATACCTACCCCAACGCGAATAGCGATCTCCCTCCCGTGGCCACTCGCGCCCACACCGCATCCGAGCAGCTTCGAGAGGACGGCCACCGGCAACAGGAGCGCGGCCAGTACCACCACTCGCGGATCCTCAAACACCTTCAGATCAAAATGCAATCCGATCTCCGCGAGAAAAAACGGCACCAGCAGTTCGGTCACCCCGTGCGAGAGTTCATGCACCCGCTGAGGAACCGACTTCGAAACGGCCATCCCTGCCAGGAAGGCGCCAATAATCGATGCCACCCCAATGGTCTCGGAGAGAGCAGCGAGTCCAAAAAGCAAAACCATGGCCATCGAGAACTCAGCCTCGCCCACCTGCAATTGGGCCCCCACCCATCTG
>JBKJLJ010000393.1:0-5637 GCA_046597015.1 Bryobacteraceae bacterium | reverse complement strand
ATCCGCGCCAGTAGAGCCGCCGAGTTCGTCCACTCTTCGGCCGTCGCGTAGTATCCAGTCGGCTCTACTTTCTTATAGAGCGGCTGTCCCAAAGTTGCCAGGTGTTTGGTCAGCTCGACCGTCGAATCCACCTGCGCGTTGGTCGCCCGTAGGGCGCTCGCTATCATTTCGAACGGCATCTTCATCTTGGCCTTATATGCCCCTTCGCTCCAGAACTCCGGGCTGGCAAACATCACGGCCAACATCGGGGTAATTTCGCCCTTGGTCTTCGTAAAGCTCTTCGCCATCCGTTCCACCAAAGCCTGCGGTGGTTCATCGGCCACAAACCGCTGTGCCAGTTTCCGGGCAATAAATTGCGCCGTCGAAGGATGCGCCATCAGAATGTCGATTACCTGCAGACCGTCTTCCTTTCCCCCACCCGCCGCGATCCGATGCCCCAATACCATCTTTTCTCCCCGGTCATGAACCCGCTGATTGAACGAAAATCCGCCCCCCATCTTCGGTGCCGTAATGCTCCAACCCGTGAAGCAACGAGCCACTTCCGTCACGTCTTTCTGCGTGTATCCCTGATCGACGCCCATCGTGTGCAGTTCCAAAAGCTCTCGGGCGTAGTTCTCATTCAGCCCCTGGGCTTTCTTCTTTCCCCGGCCCCGCTTAGCGGCCTCCTCTGACATCGAAGTCCAGTTATCCAGGTAGAACAGCATCGACGGATGCTGCGAGGTTGCCAGTAGCAGGTCTTTAAAATTGCCCAACACGTTCGGTCGGATCGCCTCTCGCTCGTAGCTCGAGGTGAGCATCCGGTTGATGCCCTTGTCATAGAAGACGTTGAAGTGGTTGAACCAGAAATCGGCCAGAATCTCTTCGAGCTGGTGAGTAGATTGCACCGCGCGCATCATTTTGGCGTCAGTCAAATCGTGGTAAACCACCTGATTCGGCTGCTGCGCCGCAATCATCTCCCGCCGCAGCGCAAGGTCACTCCCATTCATGACCTCCTGCCGGCCGCCGGGAAGCCGGGCTAGCACGGCGTCCCGTTTCGCCGGATCCAGCTTTGCGAGTATCGCCTTGCGCTCCTCCGGAGTCGCTTGCCGCAGTGCTCGCGCCTCCTCCGGCGTCAGTACCGTCGCGTTAGGTTCAGCCGTGTTGTCTTTCTTCTCTTTTATCCGCTCGGCGTAGCGCTCCAGCCTCGCCCGCATCACCGGATCTTTGATCTGGGCGAAGTTGCCGCTGCGGACGAGCTGTTTCAGCACGTTAGGCGGCGGATACTTGTCGGCGATCTGTTCCGCCGTCATCGGCAACGAGTCCAGTTGAGCGAGCCGATCGACCAGCGTCGGATTCTCAGGCATCCGCTGGGGGTGCAACTGCAGATCGATCCATTTCTCTACTCCCAGCCGCGTGATGCTCACCCGGTCAGCGTCGGTCGCGCCAAACGTCAAGCGATTCAGAGCGTGCTCGATGCGCGCGTCTTTAGACAGCTTTTTTTGAAAACCGACGGGACTGGCCGCAAACAAAGCGGGAAGGAGAAGAAGGGCAACTGACCGGCGTAGCATAAGGACTCCTGCCAGATACTAACGCATTAAAAAAAGGAAAGTTGCGAAAAGAGAAATTGGAGCGGGAGACGAGATTCGAACTCGCGACATCAACCTTGGCAAGGTTGCACTCTACCAGCTGAGTTACTCCCGCTCAGCGTACAACGATAATGGTCTCACGTGCCCCGCCTAGTGTCAACCCTGTTACCCTAGCACCCATATGCGCTCGATTTTTGTCTGGGGTCTCCTCAGTTGTCAACTCTTCGCTCAGCCCTCCCGCCACGATGCCGACTTCGCACAGCGCGTCAAAGAGTGGACCACGAAGCCCGAATTTCTTAGCCCCCTGGTCGATCACCTTCCCGTGGTCGCTGGCGTCCCCTCGCCGAAGGATATCCTCAACTACCACGTCGGTACCCCGAAGAAACTGGCCACCTCCGCCCAGATGCTCGCCTACTTCCGGGCGCTCGAAAAATCGTCACCGCGCGTGAAAATTCTATACGTCGGCAAAACCGATGAAGGCCGCGATTGTTGGACCGTCGCCATCGCCGACGAAACCACCATCCGCCGTCTCGACGACTACAAGGCCATGCTCGCCAAACTAGCCGACCCGCGCCGCGTGAACCCCGCCGAACTCGATGCCCTGCTTGGCCAAGCCAAGCCGATCTATCACGTGACCGGCGGTCTCCACTCCTCGGAAACCGGCCCGCCCGACATGTTGATGGAACTCGGCTATCGTATCGTCGCCGAAGATGGCCTGCTCTTTGACTCCATTCGCAAAAACCTGATCATATTCCTCACCCCCGTCCTCGAACCAGATGGCCGCGACCGCTACGTCGCCTGGTACAACCAGTTCAAAATTAACGAAGAAAACGAGGACGATCGCCTCCCCGGCCCCCCCTATTGGGGCAAGTACATCTATCACGACAACAATCGCGACATGCACTATTCGCAGATCACGATGCGCAACTGGCTCGCCGCCTATCTCGAATGGCACCCGCCTATCATCCACGACCTCCACGAAAGCGTGCCGTTCCTTTATACCTTCAGCGGCCAACCTCCCCACAATCCCAACCTGGATCCCATCCTCTACGCCGAACTGCCCTGGTTCGCCAATTTTGAGATGACTAAGATGATCGGCTACGGCATGCCCGGCGTATGGACCCATGCCTTTGTCGATATGTGGTCGGCCGGCTACCTCGGCTTCATGTCGTCCAATCACAACGGCATGTTGCGAATGTACGAGGTATACGGCAACGGCGGTGCCAATACGATGAAGCGGAAAGTCGATTCCGCCGAAGGCACCGACCGGTTCGGCGCTTCCACCCGCCAATGGTTTCGCCCCCTTCCCGCCTACAAGGACGTCGAATGGTCATTCCGCAATAACATCAACTACGGGCAGACCGGCGTCCTCACGGCGCTCGAACTCGCCGCCGGCAACGCCCGAACGATTCTCGATAACTTTTACAAGAAGAGCCTCCACTCCATCGAAGCCGGGAAGAATGAGGCGCCCTACGCCTTCATCATCCCCGGCAATCAGCGCGACATGACCCGCGTCGCTTGGCTCGTCAATACCCTTCGGTTGCAGGGCATCGAGATCGGCCGCTCCGAAGCCGACAACTCCTTCCTCATCAAGCGGGACCAACCCTATGGCCGACTGGCCAAATCCCTGCTCGAAAAGCAGGTCTATCCGGATCCGAATTTGCGAACCTACGACGACACCGGCTGGACGATGGGGTTGTTGAGCCAGGTGGAAGTAAAGACGAGTAACGACAAGGCGATCCTCGCCGCCAAAACAACACCCGTCGATCGCTTCCTTCCGAAGGGCCAAATTACCGGCACCGGCAGCCTGCTCGCCGTACACCACAACGGGGCCCACGGCCTGGCCACGTTGCGATATCGTCTGGGCAAGGCGATCAAAGTAGAGGCGTTGGAAGCTGTTCACGAAGGAATTCCTGCCGGTTCCCTACTCCTCGAAGCGACCCCGCGTGCGAGGGCCTTGGTGGAGGAACTCGGTCTGCGAGCCACTCTGCTCTCGGCAAGACCATCTGTCGCCATCCACGAGGTAGACCTGCCTCGGCTGGCCATGTTCAGCACTTGGGGCAATACCCAGGAGGTAGGCTGGGTGCGCCACGCCTTCGATCAAGTCGAAATCCCGTTTGATCTGATTTTCAAAGATCGGGTTCGCCAAGGCTCGCTGCGGCGCGACTTCGACGTGATCCTGATTCCCAACCAGGGCCGTACGGCTAAAGGTCTGGTTTTTGATCTGGAATCCAAAGGCCGTCCCTTGCCCTATCAAGGCGGCTATGGAGAGTCCAGCGACATTACCGGCGGTATGGGTTTAGAAGGAGCACTGGAATTCCAAAAGTTCGTCAAAGAAGGCGGACTGCTCATCACCCTCGCCGGTGCTTCCAACTTCCCCGTTGAGTACGGCATCGCCGGACAGATCGATGCCAGTCGGCCCACCAGTCAGTTCTACGCCCCCGGTCCCATCATCGAGGTCGACATCCTGCAGCCGAAGCACCCAATCTTCTACGGCTACACCTCACCCAAGCTTGCTGTCCGCTACGCAAACGGGCCGCTGCTCAACGTCCCCGAGAAAGACCGCAAGCAGCAGGTGCTAATGCAGTTCCCCGGAACCGAGGCCTCGGTCTTGAGCGGTTTCCTGAAAGGGGTTTCCGAAATTCGCAACAAACCAGCCCTGCTGAGCGTCCCCTCCGGCCTAGGTCGGGTCCTCATCTTTGCGACCAACCCCTGCTATCGCTGGCAGAACCACGGAGAGTTCGCACTGCTCTTTAACGCTATACAGCACTTCAACGATTGGAAGTAAGGGTCCAGCGTGAATGCCGTACGCTACCTGTGGATATCGCCTTCAGAACACCACACGATATGTTGTGGAGATACTCCATTTGAGGCATAGTAAAGCGAATGGATCCAAACCGAAACAAATTGGTTTTGAATTGTTTTCTTATTGAAAACAAAGGACTTATTTATCTGTAAAACCCTTGTCAGAGTCAGCATGCCTTGTGCTATTCTGGGGATCCAATCGCAGCCCCCCGATTCGTCCCCTCCTAGTTTTAGGTCTACACTTTGTTTTTCCACAGCCTGTGGAAAACTTGTGGGGAATTGTGTTTGTGCCGCTAAAGATCGAGAACAAAAAAAATATAATGACGGTTTGGGATCAGATTACGCAGGAGCTGGCCAAGAAGCTGAGCTCGGAAAGTTACCAAAACTGGTTGGCCTCAACCCAGCAGCATGCCGATCACGGTGGTCGTCTTACCGTCCGCGTCCCTAGCGAAGCGACCAAGATGTGGATGGAGCAGGAGTACTCCGAGCACGTAGCGGCAGCCGTGGCGACATTGCAATTGGGGATGCGCCAGGTCCACTACGAGGTGGTGTCCTCCCAAGCCTCCGTATCGCACATCGCACGTACAAACGGGATTGGTGAAACCCCGCAAAGCCCACTCAATCCAAAGTACTCTTTCGATAGTTTCGTCGTCGGCAGTTGCAACCAGTTCGCCCATGCAGCAGCAAAGGCGGTCGCCGATAACCCGGCCGAACGCTATAATCCACTCTTCATCTACGGGGGAGTAGGCATGGGCAAGACGCATCTGATGCACGCCATTGGCCGCACCCTCACCGAACGCCATGCCTCCATGAGGATCGTTTATACGTCGAGCGAACGGTTCATGAACGAGATGATCGACTGCATCAAGACCGATCGTATGGCGACGTTTCATCAGCACTATCGAAGCGCGGATATCCTGCTGATGGACGACGTTCAGATCCTCGCTAACAAAGAACGAACCCAGGAAGAGTTTTTCCATACCTTCAACGCCTTACACGAGAACGGCAAGCAGATCGTCCTGAGTTCGGATCAGCCTCCCAAGCAGACCTCCGGCTTGACGGACCGGCTCCGTAGCCGCTTCGAATGGGGATTAATGGTGGATGTTCAGCCCCCGGACCTCGAAACGAAGATGGCTATTCTCGACAAAAAGTCAGAGGCCGAAGGTATTAATCTTCCCGAAGATGTCCGGATATACATCGCTACTAAAACTAAGTCGAAGGTTCGAGAGTTGGAAGGGGCCCTGGTTAAGCTGATGGCCTACAGTTC
>JBKJLJ010000652.1:0-4522 GCA_046597015.1 Bryobacteraceae bacterium | reverse complement strand
TTAGTTCGACAGCCAACTCCATCACGTCCGATAACCCGCCGAGCTTGATCAGTTTGGTGAAGTTCTTCTTCACCGTTTCGTAGGCCAAACTGTCGTAATCGAAATTGTGGCCGATCTGTCGCTTGTCGAAACTAGTTGCGTTATCGATTGCCAAGCGTGTCAAGAGCAGCAGTTCTTCGTACGGCGGATCGCCAATTTCGACATGTTCCTCCAGCGTTTGCAGGTAAGCGTCCGAGTTAAGCATTCTTGACGTCGCGGTTAGTCTGGTGGGTTGGTTTTGAATTTCCAACTCAGTTTTGAGGACCGTGACTATGGCAGGGCGCGTTGACGAGTCGGTATGGGAAGAGCGACGAGAGTGGGTTCGGAAGCAAGAGGATAGTGGGCAGTCGGTGGCTCAATTCTGTCGCGATAAGGGTCTGCGTGTGGGGAATTTTCACGCTTGGCGACATCGCCTGAATAGGGCGAACGGCCAATCGCAAGACGGTGCGTGTAAGCACTCTAGTGGAACGAGCGGTGTTCAGCGGCTTACCGCGTTTGTGCAGTTGCCCTTGCAACCAGTGGCTGTGGCGACCGGTCCTGCGTGGATCGAGGTTTCTTCGGCCGATGGTATGGTAGTGCGTGTGCCGGCATCGAATCTAGCGGCACTGGAAGTCGTGCTGAGCAGTTTGATTCGCACTGGTCAGGAGACACGACATGCTTAGTCTGTCCAGTCAGTCGCGCATCTTTATTCACGCCTTGCCCATCGATATGCGTAAGAGCTTTGACGGTTTATGTGGTATCGTCAAAGGCGACTTTCAGAAGGACGTCCTCGAAGGCGACTACTTTGTGTTCTTCAATCGCGTGCTCGATCGTTGCAAGATTCTGCTTTGGGATCGCGATGGATTGATTTTGGTCTACAAACGTTTGGAGCAAGGTTGCTTTCAGCGTGTGCCGTACGATGGTCAAGGTCTTGCGATCGAAGTCGATGCGACAACATTGACACTCATCTTGAGCGGCATTGATTTGAATTCTGCTCAGCGTCGTAGGCGATTCAAGGTCGATAAGCTCGGTGCAACTGCCAGCTAAAGCCCCACTTCGTTCTGCATTCTGACCTGTCAAATCGGGCCGAATGAGACACACTTTCAGTGGTGTGAATCATTCGGCCTTTTTCTTTTTATAAGCCTCTTGCTTTATCGATTGTCTTGCTACTATTTGGGGCATGATGACTCCCCAGCAACTCGAAGAAGCACTCGCTAACTTGACGCAAGTCGTCGCTGCTTCGCGCATTGAAAACGAAGCACTGCATCGAGACTACACGGCGCTCAACTCACAGTACCTCGCGCTATCGCAGATGATCAAGAGTTTGATCGCCGAGCGTGATTCTCTTAGGCTGAAAGTACAAGAATTAGAAGTGTCTAATAGGAAGCTGACTGACATGCTTTGGGGTCGTCGTAGCGAGCGACGGCTCGATGCTTCGATGACTCCCCTGTTAAACTTCGGCGACGATCAACAGGGGCCTTTCACCGCCTCTGGCGAAGCACTTGGGCCGGATGTCATTGCTGCGCAAGCGACTGCTCAAGCGGCATACGATGCAGCTAAGCTCGCGGAACTGGAAGCACGTCGCAAGGCTCGAAAAGTTCGACAGGAAAATCAAGTATCGCGTGAAGCATTCCCCGCGCACCTAGAACGTCGCGAGCGCGTGTTGGATTTAAATGAAGAGCAAAAGGTTGGATTGAAATTAATCGGGACCAAAATTTTTGAACGCATGCGATTCGAAAAACCAACTGTCTACATCGAACGAATTCTACGTCATCTTTACGTGAAGGACGATGTAGTCGATTCAGCCGATTCACCGATCGTCGCAGCACCAACACTGCCGTCGATTATCGAAGGTTGCAAGTATGACTTCAGCGTCATCGCGGCCATCGTCTCCATGAAGTTCGGCTTCCATATGCCGACCTATCGGGAACAAGATTTCTTTAGTCAAAGTGGTTGGCACGTGAGTCGCTCGACCTGCAACGATCTGATTAACTATGCGGTCGACTGCATCGATCCATTGTTTGCACAGATGTCACAATGCTTGATGAATCAATCAATTCTGTTTGGTGATGCAACTGAGCTAACCGTGTTGCTGCGAGATAAGCTCAGCGAAGACGATCAAGAGTCGCTCGACAAGCGCACGAAGAATCGTCGCAAGGAACTTGAAGCCAAGTTAAAGGCCCAGAGATCCAAAAGTTCGACGAGCAACCAAGCGAAGAACGGTTCGGCCAAGAGCTATGCCTGGCTCTACAGTGGGCTGGATGCTCCCTGCGAACTGATGCCGGATCGAAGTGTACCGCGGCCCGAGCGACCGCCGCCAAACTATGATGATCCACTTTGGAGTTATGCTCCTTACAACGTTTTTCATTGGTCGCTCACTCAGAAGCACGCAGTAATCGATTCGCACTTGGCTAACTTTCATGGCACCTTCGTAGGCGATGCTGCCGGTGCCAATGCGAACTTGGCTGCGCGCAGCGGCAGTCGTATCACGCATCAAAGTTGCAATGCGCATGCACGGCGTTACTTCGTTAAAGCGCAAGCCAACCATCCAGTCTTGGCATCTCAGATGGTGGCCATGTATCGGCAGCTGTACGCCGTTGAGTATCGTGGTGCGCTGCTGAGCGTTGCCGAGCGATTCGAGCTGCGCAAACGCGACGCTGTTCCGATCTGGCAACGCATACGGAAGTGGCTCGATCAAGACGAAGTCAAACGGCTCTTACCTAAGAGCGACATAGGTGAAGCGGTCGGCTATCTTCGCAATCAATGGGACGCTCTCGGGCGCTACTTAAGCGATGGACAACTGCCCATTGATAACAATCATTCTGAGCGCGTCATTCGTCCGCTAACGATTGGTCGCAAGAACTGGATGTTTTTGGGTTCGATTCTGGCCGCACCAGGCCGCATGAAACTCTTCAGCATCGTCAGCAGCGCACAGCGGCACTGCTTGTCGATTCAAGACTACTTAGAAGATATCTTCTTGAAGCTGTCGCAAGCCGCGCAGCACAGGCCGCAAGACTTAGCGCCTGGCTCACCACTACTGAAGAACTTGCTACCAGACCGCTGGGCAGTTACCCACCCCGAGCACGTGCACCACGAACGCATTGAGGACAAGCAGCTGGCCGCTGAAAATAAGCTCTTCTACCGGCTCCAAGCTGGCCTGGCCGGCACTCACCCGTACGCCGCCGCAGCCAGCCTAAAAACTGCGGACTGAGTAACCTCTTGGAAGACTCCGCTGTCGCTTCTCACCACAGCCCGTTCAGTTCGCGCACTCGCACGAAAAATCTGAGCCTCGCCGCGAGCAGCTGCCCTATGTCCAACCCGGACGCTTACGCTTGCATGGCAGAAAAATCGCCCACGGACTCGCGAATCTGCAGCGATTTTCTTGTTCCGCTGTTGATTGACGAGCTCCGCGATGCGCTGGGACCTTGTGTACATACGGCTGGGCAACGCGCGAGCGACAAGGGCTTTTTACCGATGAGTGTGGCAAGCTATGTTGAATTGTTGGATTGGACCGCGCGCCAGATTCGCAGCGATCAGCGCGGCTCGACGCCAGCGAACGCCGAGCCGATTTTCCTTAGGCTCGGGATCAGTGCCGAAACCTGGATCGAGCTAGTCCGTGATTTCGGCAGGTTATTTTCTAACGTTGCCGGTCAGTGCCATGTAATCGATTCCCATCGCGATCGCCGGGGCGCGCAGCGCTACAAAACCCGGCAGCGCGCCCGCGAGCTCTTGGTCGGCTAGCGCTTCTGCGGGTATCGACCTACCGCACCTTAGATGAGCAAGTTATCTTCTTCAACCACGGCCGCAACCAAGCAATTGCATCGCAAGTCACGCGTCAGCATGCTGTGATGATTATTTCGCAAGCTGATCGCACTTAGCGCCGGATAGCTACACTTTCATTGCGCTATCGCACCCTAGAAAAATCTCTGGCAAACGTTCACGCTTTGCTAATTGAATCTCGAAGAGCGTCTCCGGCCCAAATATCCGGTCGCCAGTGTTTTCCTGTGTCCCCTAACTCCTCCCTACCAACGGCTTACGGCGACATCTACTAACTTTGAACTTGCGATCGTCATGTCTAGTTCTCCCGGATTAATCCGCAGGGTCTACCAAAACCGACCGCTGTCGTCAAACTGCATTGCCTGTCCTTTCTATTCCTATTCTTATTCCTATTCTTAAGCACGATACAGCACTCCCCTCGGATCTCGCGTTTTTTTTTCATCTCGTTAACCTCATCTATAGCAAATCAAAAATTGAAAATCCAATCGTGAATTTCCTTGTCGCTCCGTTTATTAGCAGTAGAATCAGCGGTCACAGTCTCAACTTTGGTCATTCGTTTGTTACCTCACAAAGGATGCTAGCAATGCGGTACGCAATCACGATTCTCGGCCTTTCTCTACTGATGTCCACCCTATCGGAGGTAAGAGGTCAAACAGCGAGTTTCACGCAAGTCGTTCAGAGCAGCGGATACATGTACTACCCAAATGATTCAGTTGTTTACCATCTT
>JBKJLJ010000583.1:0-9484 GCA_046597015.1 Bryobacteraceae bacterium | reverse complement strand
TGGCTGCCCTTGCCGCACGTCCTGATGTTGCCCTTCGTCCGCGTGGACGCCTGGTGGCGCAGCGGGATAGCGGCGTCGGTTGTCTCTGGCTTCTGCTTCGTGTGGGCTGGCGGAATGTTATATAGCACTGTCCGGCGTTTATGGGACGCGCCGGCCGCGGCGTGGGCGGCCGTCCTTCTGTTTGCGCTCAATCCAAACGTTCTCTATTTGCAGTCGATCGCGATGACCGAAGCCGTCTTTTTCGCCTGCACGATGACGGTGCTTTACGCGATGGCGCGTTCGGCGCCGACCCTGGCCGGCCTTGGCCTATTGGGCGCGACAATGACTCGCTATGAGGGCTGGTTCTTCATCCCCGGCGTCGTAGCGTTCTTCTTCTTCACCCGCGGGTGGCGAGCGGCCCTCGGCGTCGGCTCCCTGGCTTCCATCGGGCCGTTGTATTGGTTTGGCCACAACGAAGTGTTCCACGGTGACTGGTTGGATTTCTATCGTGGCCAGGGTTCGGCGATGGCCATCCAGGGCGGAGCGGACTACCCCGGTCGAGGCGACTGGTTGAAGGCCATGCAGTATTTCGCGGCCGCGGCGCAACTCGTCAGCGGGTGGGGTTTGGTTGCCGTCGGCCTGTTGGGAACCATTCTGGCCGTCGTCCGGCGCCAGGGGTGGCTGGTGCTGTTTCTGGCGATGGCGCCCGCCTTTTATGTCCTCAGCCTCCACGGCTCGGGCACCCCCATCCACGTGCCGCACTTGTGGCCGCACAGCTATTACAACACCCGTTACGGCATGGCAGTCATCCCGCTTCTCGCCTTCGGCGGAGCCGCCCTGGTGGCCATTTGGCCGCGCCCATGGATGGTCGCTCTGGTGGTGGCCGGCGGCGTTGTCCCATGGGCCTTTTACCCAAAGGCCGATGGCTGGGTCACCTGGAAAGAGTCGCAAGTCAATTCCATATCACGGCGCGCTTGGACTAAGGAAGCCGCCGACTATCTCGCCGTCAACTATGAACGCGGCTCGGGCATCGTCGCCCCATTCGGCGATCTCACCGGCATCTTCCGCGAAGCCGGCATTCCCCTGCGCGATACCGTCCATGAAGGTAACGGCTTGTACTATCCCGCTCTGCTGCAACGGCCCGATCTGTTTCTTTGGCAGGAATGGGCCGTCGCCTTTCACGACGACGCGGTCAGCGAAGTGCTGAGTAAGTCCCCGCACTATCGGCGTGTGAAAATGATTGAAGTGAAAGATTCTCGATCCGTGGAGATTTACCGCCGCACGCGGCGCTGACGCCTATGTCGATTCCCTTTGCCAAGGCGCACGGCGCCAAGAACGATTTCCTGTTGACGTGGGCAGACGAAGCACCTCACGACCGGCTCTCCGAAGCGGCCATCGCCATTTGCGATCGAAATACGGGCATCGGCGCGGATGGCTGGCTGGTCTGTGATCGCCCCGCGGATGGCATGCGGATTCGGCTGTTCAACCCCGATGGCGGAGAAGTCGAAATGTCCGGCAACGGCACCCGTTGCGCCGCCGCCTGGGCCATGGCCAACGGCTACGAGCCGGAGTCGATTCACATTCGCACCGGCGGCGGCGAAAAGCAGTTACGCCGGTTGGAGAGGCATCGCAACCAGTTTTTGTTCGAAATGAACATGGGGTGCCCGGTGATCGAAGCCGAACGCGAAGCCCTCGTCGTCGGCGATCAGATCGTCAATTGCACCGTCGTCAACGTCGGTAATCCACAGTGTGTCGTCTTCGTCGAGAACTTCGATTTCGACTGGGCGGCCATGGGTGCGTTGATCGAAAAGGATCCTCGTTTCCCCAAGCGGACCAATGTTTCTTTCGTGCGCCACGTCGATGGTTTGAACTTGGACGTTCGCTTTTTTGAGCGTGGCGTCGGAGTCACCAACAGCTCGGGAACCGGGTCGACCGGTGCCGCGGTTGCGTCAATGCAGCGCGGCATCGTGGGCCGGACCGTGACGGTCCATACCCCCGCCGGACCCCTCGCCTTCAACTGGCCCACGGCCGCCGCTGACGTCGTTATGGTTGGCCCTGCGGAGTTGATTGGCGTCGGCATCTTTTATTTCAAAGGAATCGCATGACCCACAAACAGGCATTGGCCGAAAAGATCCTCAGCAAACAAGCCGTCGCCGGTATTGTCGGTTTGGGCTACGTCGGTCTCCCTTTGGCCGTTGAGTTCGGTCGCGCCGGCTTCCACGTCGTCGGTTTCGACGTCATTGACGAGAAAATCAACCTTTTGAATCAAGGCAAGTCGTACATCCAGGACGTGCCGGACAGTGTGATCGCGCCGCTGGTGGCGAGTGGGCTGTTTCGCGCCACTAATGATTTCTCGCAACTGGCCCAGATGGACACAATCAATATTTGCGTCCCCACGCCGCTGCGGAAGACAAAAGACCCGGATATGAGCTTCATCGTAAGTTCGACCGAGCAAATCGCGAAGTATCTCCGCCCGGGGACACTGGTGATTCTCGAATCCACCACTTACCCCGGCACCACCGACGAGTTAGTTCTGCCGATGCTCGAGAAGTCCGGCCTGAAAGTCGGCGAAGATTTCTTCGTCTGCTTCTCTCCGGAAAGAGTCGACCCCGGTAACGCCAAATATCAAACCCGAAACATTCCTAAAGTCGTCGGCGGGATCACCCCGGCCTGCACTGAACTCGGAGCCGCTTTTTACGCGCAGTCGCTCGATACGGTCGTCCCGGTCACCTCGACCAGCGTAGCCGAGATGGTGAAGTTACTCGAAAACACGTTCCGCATGATTAATATCGGGCTCGTCAACGAGATGGCCATGATGTGCGACCGCATGGGGATTAACGTCTGGGAAGTTATCGACGCCGCCGCCACCAAGCCATTCGGTTTCATGCCCTTTTACCCCGGGCCGGGGCTCGGGGGACACTGTATCCCCGTCGACCCGTTTTACTTGGCCTGGAAGACCCGCCAACAAGGCATCGAAGCGCGGTTCATCGAACTCGCGGGATACATTAATGGGCAAATGCCAAACTTCGTCGTCGATAAGGTTCAACACGCCCTCAACGAAAATCGGAAGCCGCTCCGGGACTCAAAAATCCACGTGCTCGGGGTCGCCTACAAGAAGAACATCGAAGACGTCCGAGAGTCTCCCGCCCTCGATATCATCCACGTGTTGAAACAGCGCGGCGCCCAGTTGAGCTACAGCGACCCGTTCGTGCCGCATTTGAAAATCGATGGTCTCGACATGCATTCCGAAGACGTCGTGCTCGGATGCGAGCGCTCCGATTGTGTCGTCCTCGTCACCGATCATGCCGCTTTTGATGTCGATACGATCCTCGCCGCCTCACCGGTGGTCGTCGATACGCGGAACGCATTCAAAGGGAAGAAGTCGGACAAACTGTTTCGGCTGTAACTGGCGGACATACTTACTCTTTTGCCATTTTCAGCCGAAACGCCGCCATCTCCGCCCCATTGCGGACTAGCAAAACATCCCCCGCCAACACCGGATGGTTCCACGTTTTCCCTTCGATTGCCCGGATCCGGGCCTTCTCCGTGAACCCGTCCGCCACCGCCGAAACCAAAGCCAGTTCGCCTTCCTCCGTCAGCACCAGCAGCAGATCCTGCTCCGCCAGCAGGATCATCTGCCCATGCCCATAGCGTCCGCCTTTCCATTTCCGCTGGCCGTCTTTCAAGTCGATACAAGCCAGTATGCTGCCGTCGAACCCATACGCATGCCCCTTGTGGACGACGAAATCGTTGAAATAAGGCTTCAGCCCATTCGAGTTCCAGCGCTCCTCCGTCGTCCATCCTCCCTCGCCCCGCCCAACCGCCACCCGATGCAACGGGTGCCCCTCCCCTTCGTTCAGCAGCAGGTCACCCTCTGCCGTCAGCCCCGGTTGCGCAATGCGGGCACCCGCCGGCAACGCATGTTCCCATAGCCGCGCCCCATCCTCGACCGCCACGCCAGTCGCCCCCGGCCCGCTCAGCAGCACGATCTGCTGCACCCCCGCAATCGTCGCCAGATGCGGTGAACTATATCCCGATCGCCCCTCCGGCCCGAACCAGCGCGGCTCACCCGTTGCCAAATCGTAGCCCGCCAACTTGCCTGCGACGGCGATCACCACGAGATCGCCCACCACCAACGGCGAACTCGCAAACCCCCAGCCCGGCACCTTCACCCCACCGTCCACACCCGCGTTCCGGGTCCACTTCACTTTCCCGTCCCGCGCGTCCAACACATTCAGAATCCCGGTCGCTCCGAACGTGTAGACCCGGCCGTTATGCAGCGTCGGCGTCGCCCGCGGTCCCGCCCCCGCATTCGACTCCCAGAATCGCGCCGCGTCCCCATGCCTCCATACCAACTTCCCCGTACTCACCAAGTAACACGAAACTACCTCTTCCTCCCCCCGCTGCTCTTGCGTATAGAACCGGTCGCCTTCGACTGCAAACGAGGACCACCCCGGCCCCACCGGCTGCCGCCAAATCTCCACCGGTGGCGTCTTCGCCCAGTCCGTTTCGATCCGCACCCCCCGCAAAACACTATCGCGGTTGGGTCCGCGAAAGCCCGGCCAGCTAACTAACGGCTTCGCCATCACGGGAGCCACCACCTGCGGTGCCTCAGTAGGCTTCTCCACCACCTCGGCCGCCGGTTCTTTCGGTTGAGCCAACAGTCGCTCCTCAGCCGTCGGTGCCCAGCGCCACGTAAAGTCCGACACCGCGCCGCCCGTCATCCCATTCGTCCGCACCAGGGCCCATCCTCCCGCCGCGAGCAGTATCGTCGCTACCATCGTCGCTCGGCGAACTCCTCCCGGCAGACCCCGGCTGGCTACCGCCCAAACCACCAACGCTAATCCCGCCGTCGGGATCGAGTAAATCCAGAACATCATCCCCATCATTCCCTTCGCAATCGAGGCATGCAGCAGCAGCGAACTTCCTCCCAGGGCCACCACGATCAATCCCAATCCGCCCCATCGTTCTACCTTCGGCGCACCGCTAAAAAAGGTCCACCAAACCAGCACCAAGACGCCGCCCAGCAGCCCACCGCCCACTGCGTATGGCAGCGTGTCCGGTGCCACCACCGGCAATCCGAATCGAACCAGCCACGCCAGCGTCACGAGCCACACCCCAGGCCAAACCCGAAGTCGATTCTGCGAAGGTTTCATTTACCCGTATACGAGCCCCGCCCCTAATTCGTTCAATCTAACTCCGCTTCGGGTTCACCGCCGACCCCGCCAACAAGCCCCCGTCCAGTGTCAACTCCGCCCCGGTCATGTACTTCACCTCGTCCGAAGCCAGCAGCACCGCTAACGCCGCGACTTCCTCCACCCTGCCAAACCGGCCCAGCGGAACGTCTCTCACAAACGACGCCATCCTCGCCTCCCGCCCCTCATCTTCGCCCAGCATCGGCTCCCACATTGGCGTCAAAATCGCCGCCGGGTGAATCGAGTTGCACCGGATCGCCCAGCCCTGCTCCGCACAATATAGCGCCACCGTCTTCGTATGGTTCCGCACCGCCGCCTTACTCGCCGCGTAAGCCGCCGCCGCCGGAATTCCGACCAGTCCCGATCGCGACGAAATGTTAATGATCGACCCCTCGCCTCCCGCCCGCATCGCCCGAATCGCGTGCTTGCATCCAAGGAACGTCCCATCCAGATTTGTCGCCATCACCGCCCGCCAGTCGGCTAGCGTAGCGTGCTCCGGATCATGCCGCGCCGCCGTCTCTTCGAACCCCGTAATCCCAGCATTGTTTACCATTACGTCCAGCCGGCCGGCGCTCTTCACGATCGCGTCCACGGTCGCAATCCACTGAGCCTCCTCCCGCACATCCAGCGAAGCATAATACGCTGACTCGCCCAGTGACTCGGCCACTCGTCTACCCCGCTCATCGTCCAGGTCACTCCCATAGACGACCGCGCCCTCGGCCACGAACGCCCGCATGATCCCTTCGCCGATTCCCGACGCCGCGCCGGTCACCAGCGCTACTTTCCCTGCCAATCGATGCATACTCACGAGGATAAGCAATTCTGGGTAGACCTTTGGATGCCCCACGTCCGGTAACTCTGCCACCACCCCACAATATATAGACAAGTTTACAGACCCACCCCAGCCTAATGCGGTGAATGTGCTTGCAATCGTCTCCGATGCCGTGTATTCTGGTTCCACGTTCTCCCCCGAGCGCCACGACACGACTGTCGTGGTGAATATCTATTTCTCGAGCAGGGACACTCCGTTGCTAAAACTCAAACGCGTCGAGCTGCAAGGCTTTAAGTCTTTCGCTGACAAAACGGATTTACGATTCAGCGGCGCCGGTATCGCCGCCATCGTCGGGCCCAACGGCTGCGGCAAATCGAACCTGAGCGATGCCATCAACTGGGTCCTCGGCGAACAGTCCGCCAAAAGCCTCCGCGGCGCCCGCATGGAAGATGTCATCTTCGCCGGCACCCGCGATCGCAAGCCTATGGGCATGGCCAGTGTCACCCTTACCCTCTTCGATCCCGCCGCCGACGCCGTCCTCCCGTCCATCGACCTCGCCCCTTCTGCCAACCCCGCCACCTTCGTCGCCCCGCCCGCCGAAAAGCGCAGCGAACTCATCATCACCCGCCGCCTGTTCCGCTCCGGCGACAGCGAATACCTGATCAACGGCAAGCACGCCCGCCTCCGAGACATCCAGGACATCTTCATGGGCACCGGTCTCGGCCCGGAATCCTACGCCATCATCGAGCAAGGCCGCATCGGCCAAATCCTCTCCAGCCGCCCCGCCGACCGTCGCTCCGTCATTGAAGAAGCCGCGGGAGTCACCCGTTTCAAAACCAAACGCCGCCTCGCTGAAGCCAAGCTCGAAGGCGCCAAGCAAAATCTAACCCGCGTCTTCGACATCCTTGAAGAAGTCAGCCGTCAGGTAAACTCCCTCAAACGCCAAGCCGCCAAGGCCAAGCGCTACGAAGAACTCCGCGAAGAACTCGTCACCCATCTCCGCCTCTCTCTCGCCGGCAAATTCAAAAAGCTCGAAACGGACGCGACCAAAGCCGCTGACGAACTCACGCAAGCCACCGCCCATTACGAAGAGATCAACAAAGACCTTCTCGGTAAGGACGTCCAGCACTCCGAACTGCTCCAGGCCTGCTACACCCTCGAAGAGCACCTCACCGCCCAGCGCCAGGAACTCGCCGACCGCAACGTCGAAGCCGAACGCGCCCGCGGCCGTCTCACCTCCCAAGCCCAGCAAATCGCCGGCATCGAACAGCGCCTGAACCAAGCCGAAAACGAATCCGTCGCCGTCGAACAGCGCCTCACCGGCCTCACCGCCGAAGTCGAAGGCCACAAACAGAAACTCGAAGATCTCGAACGCCAGGTCAACGACGCCCGCGATCGTCTGCGCCTCCGCAACGAAGAACGTGAGCAGCTCCAAGGCGAACTCCGCGGCCGCGAACAAGGCATGGAATCCGCCCGGCAGCAGGTCCTCCGCCTCCTCGGCGAATCCTCCAGCCTCCGCAACCAACTCGCCCAAGTCGAGGAGTATCTCGCCTCCAACCAACGGGACCGCACCCGTGCCACCCGCGAAGCCGAAAGCGCACAAGCGGATCTCACTCGCGTCGCCCAGTTGAAGGAGGAACTCACCCTCCGCCTCGCCAACCGCCAATCCGAAATCGAATCCCTCGCCGACCAACGCAAGTTCGTCGACGGCGAACTCGCCGCCCGCAAGTCCGAAATTGGCGAAACCCGCCGTCAACTCGAACAGGTCCGCGCCGAACTCAGCCGCCTCAAAGCCCGCAAGGATTCGCTCGAAGAAATCCTTAACCATCGCGCCTACACCACCGAGTCCGTCAAGCGCCTCTTCACCGCCATCGAACGCGGCAAGGCCAACGACCTCAAACCTGCCGGCGTCCTCGCTGACTTTGTCGAAGTCCAACCAGCGTTCGAAAAAGCCACCGAAGAGTTCCTCCACGACGAACTCGAATACGTCGTCGTCAAAAACTGGCAGCAAGCTGAGCAAGGCATTGACCTCATGCGCTCGGACTTCGACGGCCGCGCCACCTTCCTCGTCCACCCCGAAGACAACGACCTCTACGCCAGTGCCCCGCCCATCGAACCGGCCATCGGCCCGGAGACCGGCATCATCGGCCGCCTCAGCGAGATGCTCAATTTAACCAACGGGCTCACCAAGGCTCCCGCAGAACTTTTGCCCCGTTTGGCCCGTTGCTATCTCGTCCAGGACCGCGCCGCCGCCCAGCGCCTGGCCCTCCAATACCCTGACGTTTATTTCCTCCTCCCGGACGGCATCTGTTACCACGGCCACGCCGTCTCCGGCGGCCGCAAAACCGGCTCCGGCCCCCTCGCACTGAAGCGCGAACTCCGCGAGCTCACCGGCCTCGTTACCCAACGCCAACGCCAGTTCGAAGGCTCCGCCGCGCAGATCGAGGAACTCGAACTCCAAATCGCCAGCCTCTCCGAAGAGCAGGAAATCCTCCGGCAGAAGCAGCAGAAAGAGGAACGCGAAGCCCTCGCCCTTGACCACGAAATGCGCAAACTCGGCGAGGAAACCTCCCGCTCGAATCAGCGTCTCCACGTCTCCCGCCAGGAACTCGAACGTCTCGACCGCGACCTCGAACGCGCCGCAACTCAAAAGGACGAACGCCAGGCCCTTCTCGAAACCAAGGAAGCCGCCCGCCGCGAACAGGAATCAAAACTGGAAGTCGGTCGCAGCCAACTGGACCTCCTCCGCGAGTCCGTCCAGAAGGCCGCCGAGGACCACTCCCACGTCCGCATCGAACTCACTTCATTCGATGAACGCCGCCGCGCCGAATTCAACGCCCAGCAGCGCCTCGAAGCCCAGATTAACGAACTCACCCGCCGTCGTCAGGAAATCTCCGGAGAAATGGAGCGCAACAGCCTCCATCGCTCGCGCCTCCTCAACGACAACATGGAGCTCGACTCCATCGTCATCCGCCTGGCCGAAGAGATCTCGGTCCTGGATGGCCAGGTCCGCACCCAGTCCGCCAAGGACCAGGAAATGCGCGCCCGCCTCGCCGGCCTTGACGAGAGCCTCAAGGCCCTCCGCTCCACCGTCCAATCGGCGCTCGAACGCCGCACGCAAATCGAAATCGAACTGGTCCGGCTCCACTCTGACCTCAAGCATCTCGAAGAAACGAGCCAGCACGAACTCGCCCTGCCCCTCTGTGAACTGGCTCGCCCCGAGGATCCCGAACTCGACGAAATCGCCCTCGGCGAAATCGAAGGCAAGTATCAAGAGGTGCGCAAGCGCATCGAAGCGCTCGGCCCGGTCAACCCCCAAGCGCTCGAAGAGTACAAGGAAGCCGAAACCCGATTTACGTTCCTGAACGACCAGCGCCAGGACCTCCTCGACGCCATCCGCGACACCGAAAAGGCGATCCAGGATATCGACGTCGAATCCCGCAAACGCTTCGCCGAAGCCTTCCAAGCCGTCAATGCAAACTTCAAAGAAATGTTTTCCACGCTCTTCGGTGGAGGTGCCGCCGAAATGCGCCTCACT
>JBKJLJ010000481.1:0-3657 GCA_046597015.1 Bryobacteraceae bacterium | reverse complement strand
TCCGCTGGACGAAGCGATGGGGAACGGAGAGGTGAACGGCAAGATTCAGGTGTTGCATCCGCGGACGAAGGTCGAACTCCGCCCAACGTTATTGGACGGCAAGACGGTGATGGCCAGTGGCCGCGAGAATCCGCGGAAGGCGCTGGCGGATTGGATGGTGCAGCATCCGTACTTTGCCGAAGCCACGGTGAACCGCATTTGGAGCGAGTTCTTTGGCCGCGGGCTGGTGGAGCCGGTGGACGATTTCCGGTCGACGAACCCAGCGACGCACCCGGAGCTGCTGGCGCGATTGGCCGAAGAGTTCCGCAGCGGTGGGCATAACCTGCGGACGCTGATGAGGACGATCGTCACCTCGCGGACCTATCAACTTTCGGCTGAGCCGAGCGCGACCAACCGCGCCGATCGCGTCAACTATAGCCACGCGCTGCCACGGCCGTTGCTGGGGGAGGTGCTGCTCGACGCGATCACTACGGTAACCGGGGTGGAGGAGCGGTTCACGACGATCGTAACGGCGACCGGTAAGGTGACCCAGCGGACCCCGGCCGGGATGCGAGCCATTCAACTGCGCGAGCCGGACGTGTTCTACTCGCGGTTCCTGGATCTCTACGGTCGACCGAATCGGCTGGCGTTGCCCGAGCGGAGTGGCAAGGCAAATTTGGGGCAGGCGCTGCATATGCTGGCCGGTTCGATCTACAACGAAAAATTGGGCGCTGCCGAAGGATGGCTGCAACAGCAACTGCGGGGTGGTACGACTGATGAGGCGATGCTGCGGACGCTTTATTTGACGGCGTTGGGCCGGTCGCCGGAGCCGGCGGAACGCCAGGAACTGTTGGGTGCCTTAGCGGCCCGACCGGACCGTAACGAGGCATGGAAGGACCTGGTTTGGGCCATCCTTTGTTCGCGTGAATTTGCGGAGAACCATTGATGATGTCCTCTTCTCGACGCCAATTTCTATCGGCCGGTTCGCTCGGTTTTCTCGGTCTGACCCTGGCCGATCTGCTGCGGGCGAAGCCGACGGGCAAGGCGCAATCCTGCATTCTGCTTTGGCTCGAAGGCGGGCCGAGCCAGATTGATACATGGGACCCCAAGCCGAACTCGGCGTTCCAACCCATTTCGACGAACGTGCCGGGGATTCAGATTTCGGAGTTGCTGCCGCAAGTGTCTCGCCGGATGGACCGGCTGTCGCTCGTGCGGAGTATGCACACGCGGGGCAGCGATCATCCGCAAGGGACCCACTATGCGATCACGGGGCACGAAGTAAATCCCGCGATGCAGTTCCCGAGCATCGGGGCGATTCTCGCCAAAGAGACTGGCATTCGGAATGCGATGCCGCCCCACGTGCTGGCTCCGCAATGGGAGAAGGCGCGACAGTATGAAGACTATTTCCGGGCCGGTTTTCTGGGGCCGGAGTACGACCCGATGTGCATTCCGGACCCGAGCAAGCCAGACTTTCAGATTGCGGACTTAAGCCTGCCGAAATCTGTCTCCGCTGCGGCGGTGGAAAATAGACAGGGCTTTTTGCAGATGGTGGATCGGCGCTATCGCAAATTGGTGGACGGTGCCGAACACGCGCAGATGGACGGTTTCAGCGCACAGGCCTGGAAGATGTTGCTGAACCCCGGCGTACGAGAGGCGTTTGATTTGTCGAAGGAGTCCGAGAAGGTGCGCGACCGTTACGGGCGGGACGCCGTAGGGCAGAGTGCGCTGATGGCTCGCCGGCTAGTGGAAGCCGGAACCCGTTTCGTGACCGCGGCCGGCTTCCACAGCAACTCCTGGGATACGCACGCTAAAAACGACGAGGGCCATCGGGACCGGCTGTGCCCTCCGCTGGACCGGACGCTTTCGGCACTGCTGGACGACTTGAAAGACCGCGGTTTGTACGATTCGACCGTGGTTCTTGTGATGGGCGAATTCGGCCGGACGCCGTTTGTGAACAACGACCGGGGGCGAGACCATTGGCCGAACTGCTGGTCGCTAGCGATAGGGGGTGGGGGCATCGCCGGCGGACGCGTTGTGGGGGCGAGCGACGCCGAGGGCGCGCAGGTAACGGACAAAGCGACGAGCATGGGCGACCTGTTCGCGACGATCTACAAGGCGTTTGGGATCGATTGGACGAAGGAGTACGATACGCCGATCGGGCGGCCGATCAAGATCGCCAATTCGTTAGAGGATCAGACGGGGAATCCTCTAACGGGGCTGTTCTAACTGCAAGAGCTGACTAGAAGTCGAGCCGTAGGGCGACCTGGCCGTTGCGGGGTTGATTGGACTGGGCCGTGATGCGGCCGAACAGCGCGTTGCTGACGTTGGCTTGCGGGGGGCCGAAGACCGTCCGGTTGAAGGCGTTGAAGAGTTCGCCACGGACGGTTACCGTGAACCGCTCCCTGATGCTGAAACGCTTCAGCAGGCCGAAGTTCTCATTGAGAAAGTTCGGGGCGCGAAGGTCCGTATAAGAACGAGCCGAGGTGCCGAACCGCAGGGCTGCCGGGGCGCGGAAAGCGTCGCGGTTGATCCAGGTGTTGACGGCCGGGTCGAAGTTGTCGACGCTCGCGGCGCGGTTGACGCCGGAGACGACGTCGGGTCGGAGGATGCCGTTGAACAGGGGCAGGGTGTTGTTGGCGGTAAGCACGATGGGGACGCCGGTGGAGTACTGATGGATGCCCGTGAGCACCCAGCCACCCCAGATCTTCTTCTTTGCAAAGGGCAACTCGTAGCTGTAGCTGAGCGCGAAGACGTGGGGCACGTCGGTGGTCGCAATCGCTTTTTCGAGCGCGCGATTATACGTCGTCTGGCCGGCCGGGCCGCCACCGGCAAGGATGTCGGCGTCGGAGATGGTCTTGGCGAAGGTGTAGGCGAGTTGGAGGTCGAGGCCCTGATTCGTGCGGGCCGAGAGTTGCGTTTGGAACGCGTGATAGGTGCTGCTGCCGGCGGGGTTGGTCCGGTTGTCGAGGTCGAGGTATTGGGGGTAGGGCCGGAGCGACTGGGCGACCGAGCCGGTGAAACCGGGGTAGGGGAGACGGATCCCGGCGGCGATGGCTTCCGGAGAGGTCACGGGGCGGGTGAGCAGAGCCCCTAGCGAAAGGTATGTGGGGTCGAGTTCGTTGGCCCGGATGAGGCCGTTGCCGATCCGAGAGCCTTTGGTGCCGAGGTAGGTGGCTTCGAGGTTGATGCGGGGGGCGAGTTCCCGTTCGACCGTGGCGGACCAATTCTGGAAGTACGGCACGCGGCCGTCTCCGGGGCCGATGAAGCGCATCGCCGTACCATTGCCGGCGGTGGGATTGATGAAGGGCGGGCGGGGGAAGTTCTGGGGGAAGCCGTTGTCCCAGTTGAAGGCCGGCGTGAGACCCTGATCGAGAGACTGGAAGACCGGGGTGGAGATAAAGCCGTTGGACATGTTGAGCGAGTCGCGTTGGCCTGCTGCGGCGTTGCCCGCGGCGTAGTAGATGCCGTAGCCGGAGCGGAGGACGGTCTTGGCGGAAAGGAGGTAAGCCAGGCCGAGGCGGGGGCCGAAAGCTTTGTAGTCGGTGTTGGCAAAAGACTTGCGGCCATTGCGATTGGGCCCATCACCCAGGAAGGCGAGCGCACCGAGGCGGTTGCCGGCGCCGGGGTTCGGCAGCGCCGGATCGAAGCTGGAGAGGTTGTTGAGCTTCTCGTAACGGG
>JBKJLJ010000369.1:0-4672 GCA_046597015.1 Bryobacteraceae bacterium | reverse complement strand
AACTGAACCACGGGGGCACCTGTTAGATCGGCCCGCTGGTGCTGCTGGCCAATGCACAGGATACCCAAATTAGTCAGATGGGGTCCTTTTGCGAGCAGGTAATGTTGCAGTAGCTCGTCGTCAGTCTTCTCCTTCACCGACGATTTGACGCGATCTGATGCCCGAAGTGCGTGCAGTAGGGTCTCGCGCTTGGAGGGGTCTGCCTCGGTGACGGGAATACGCTGCACTGTCTGTGTCTCCCATGGCCACGCTTCCCGATCAGCGAGACTGGCCATCTTCAATGCCAAGTAGCAATCGTCCACCTGACGCGTTCGCAAACGCGACGCAGTCTTTCGCCAACTCGTTCCAGTCGGCCGTCTTGCCGGTCACCGTGCGCAACGACTTTTTGTCGAGCAGCTGTCCTTCTTCGCCCAAGTCCCTATTGTCGCTAATCTCCGGCGATCTTCAACCACCAAAGGCTTTAATTCCCTGCGACCAGGAAATCTAATTGGCCCTGGACACTCCCGCGACACAGTGGGGAACTGGTGTAGAAACTCACCCAGCGAATGACCGCCCTATAGGAATTAGATGAGATTCTTGAGCGGCACCCGCGTCGTTTGAAAACACGAAGTTCCCTTCATGAGTTCCGGGTCGGACACGATGGCGGAGAATCTCCATAACTCCTCCAGTATAACGGCAAGCCGACGCCCGCCCTTCCCGGCATTTGCACTATTCGGGTCAGGGGAAATCGAGAGATCGCAAGGATGGCCGTTCTGGCCGGTACCCGACCCAGGAGCGGGAAGGCGGGGCATCGAGCCCCGCCTTCCCGCAAGGAGTAACCCGCTGATCGCGTGGGTTGCCGTCAACCCGCCCGGTTTCCTCCCGTGGCTGTGCTGCGCCACCAGCCCAACGGTTTTCACGATCCATCGCGGACCACTGAACTACAGCGTCGTCGAAGTTATCGGCCGGATTCGTGATAATAGGAAAGAGGTCGACATGTCAGTTGAACAGCCCATTCTGGACGCAGTACGATCACTTCCGTTCGACAAGCAACAAGAGATCTTGAGCCATGCCACTCGCCTGCGGGACGAGGCAACCCCGAAAAAGCCGTTCCGAAGCATAAAGGGCATTCTGGCTGGTCGAGGGATTTCCATTTCGGCCGAGGACATTGACGAAGCCAGACGCGAAATGTGGAAGGACTTTCCAAAGGAAGACATCTGATGGCTGCGGTTCTCGCCGACACCCATGCAATGCTGTGGTACTTGACGGGAGACGCTCGCATCTCCCGCGTGGCGACTGCCGCACTGGACAATGCGACAGCTGCCGGAGATCCCATATTCATTTCCGCCATCTCGATGGTGGAGATCCAATATCTCGTGGAGAAGGGACGACTCAGCGCTGACGACCAACGAATCGTCGTGGCGGCTATCGATGACGTGCGGAACCCCGCGCGCCTCGTCCCGATGGACCGGGTCGTCGTAGATACTCTCGGCCAAGTCCACCGGGATGAGGTCCCTGACATGCCTGACCGCATTATCGCCGCCACTGCTCTTTCCCTCGGCGTACCGCTCTTGAGCCGCGATCGCAAGATTCGCGCCTCTCAGGTCCAAACGGTCTGGTAACGATCGGTCTCAGACAAGGTTGTGGGGCCAAGGAACCCGGTGGCGATCTGCTCCGGCTCAAGTAGGGCCATCGCATTTTTGCCGCAGAGTCGCAGAAGCCGTTTTCCGCATCAGCCGCCACCCTCCAAGCGTTTTCTGCGGACCTCCGCTTGCCCTTTACCGTCCGTTCAGATTTATATTTCCTTTTCTTTGAATGTCTTGCAAAATAGACACCCGGCATACCGAAAATTCATAAGATAGATTTGAGTCAGAAAAAGCCCACTGTGCCCATCCCCCAGCGGGCTTTTTCATTTCCAAACTGGAGATCAGACTGTGCCAGATCAGCCCACCATCGACGGCCTCACCGAAGAAGAACAGCGCAAAGCCCGCCGCGCGGAAACCAACCGCCAAAACGCCCAGAAAAGCACCGGCCCGAAAACCAGCGCAGGCAAAATGAACTCCCGCCTCAATAGCTTCAAGAATGGCAGCCGAACCCTCATCGTCGACAATACCGGCGGCCCCGGACTCGCCCTCCTTTCTGGCGAAGACCCCACAGAATATCGCAATATGGTCGCTGAATACTCGCGCGGATTAGCCCCGCGGGACCGCGTCGAAATGGGCATCGTCCAGCGGGTCGTCGATGCCCAATGGCGCAGCCTCCGCAATTCGCGGCTCCAAACGCTGGAAGTCGAAGGCTGCCTCAGCGAGGTCCGCGAAATCGAACACCCCGGCATGTCCGCCCAAATGGAAGGCGACATCGACCTCATCAGCGCTACCCGCATGGCCTTAAATTCGAAATTCCCCCAGCAACTCGAGCGGCAGGCCGCGGGCCTCCTCCGCATCATCAGTACCAGCCTCCGAGAGCTGAATATGTACCGCAAGCTCAATCCTTTGCCCCAACCGCCGGTTCGGCCCCGCACCGAGTACGTCGGGCCCAACGTCGGCCCCCTCGGACAAAACGAAATCGACGCACAAGCCGAAATCATGGAAAACACTCAGGAATGTGCTCCGCCCGCTACCGAGCGAAGCCAAGTCGAAACCGCCTGGGCCCCCATCGGGGAGCGGCCGGCCAAGCCGCCTGCCAAGCCTTTAACCCGTTCGGTCGGCTCCGTCTACGAAACCAACGCCTTTTCGGACCAGCCAGAGCCCCCATACTAGGGAAAAACGCCGGCTCAGTGCTCGCAGCGAACTCAAAAATCTGCCCCGACCGGCGGAGCTCTGCCCAACGGGCGTATACTGGCATCCCTCGGATCCAACCATGCAACGTCGCCGACTGCTCCTCTCCGCTGCCCTTGCGCCGGCCCTTCGCGCCGCCATCCCCGGCACCGTCGAAACCACCGCCGGCCAGGTCCGCGGCCACACCGCCAACGGCGTCACCGTCTTTCGCGGCATCCCCTACGCCGGCCCCACCCAAGGCCCCGCCCGTTTCCTCCCCCCCGCCAAAGCCGCCCCCTGGCCCGGCGTGCGCGACTGCTCCCAAACCACCGGCCCCCGCTGCATCCAAGGCCCCGGCAACATCTTCCTCAGCCCCACCATCGGCGAATACTTTCGCGGTTCCGCCGGCCGCGCCGAACTCGCCCCCCAGTCCGACAGCGAAAACTGCCTCGTCCTCAACGTCCTAACCCCTTCCCCCCGCGGCAAGCGCCCCGTCTTGGTCTATATCCACGGCGGCGGCTTCGTCGCCGGCTCGGCCCATCTCACCCTCTTCGCCGATCGCTTCCCCCTCGAACAGGACGTCGTCCTCGTCGGCGTCAACCACCGCATCAACGTCTTCGGCTACCTCTTCCTCGGCGACCTCGACCCCCATTTCTCCACCGGTAACATCGGCCAACTCGACCTCATCGCCGCCCTCCAATGGGTCCGCGCCAACATCGCCAACTTCGGCGGCGACTCCGCCAACGTTACCATCTTCGGCGAATCCGGCGGCGCCGCCAAAATCAGCACCCTCCTCGCCATGCCCGCCGCCACCGGCTTATTCCACAAAGCCATCCTCGAAAGCGGCTCCCTCCTCAAGGTCGCCACCCGCGAAGACGCCGCCGTCGCCGCCCTCGCCCTGCTAGCCAAACTCGGCCTCGCCAAAAACCAGGTCGCCAAACTCCGCGACCTCCCGCCCCGCGATCTTCTCGCTGCCGCCGTCCCCAGCCAACTCGTGCCCGTCATCGACGGCCGCACCATCACCCAGCAAACCTGGGAACCCGCCGCGCCCGCCGCCTCCGCTCGCATCCCCCTTCTCATCGGCTGCTGCAAGGACGAAACCTCCCTCGGCGCTCTCAAGGACGATGCCCTCCACAGCCTCACCCCCGACGCCCTGCGCGACCGCATTCTCCTATCCAACCTCTCCCCGGACCAGGTCGATCCCCTCCTCGACGCCTACCGCCGGGAGAACCCGCAGGACTCCCCCACCGACACCTGGTTCCGCTTCGCCACCGACCGCGACGCCCGCCTCAAGGCCATTCGCCAGGCCGAGCGGAAGCTCGCCCAAGCCCAGGCCAACGTCTTCATGTACCACTTCGCCTGGAACACCCCGATGCTCGAAGGTCGCCTCCGAGCCTTCCATACAGCCGAACTACCCCTCGCCATGCGCCTCGTCCGCTACCCCGCCGCTGAATCTCTTTCCCGCCACCTCGCCGGTGCCTGGGCCGCCTTCGCTCGCAAAGGCACTCCCAACGCCCCAGGTCTCCCCACCTGGCCCAAGTACACCCTCGAAAAGCGAGCCACCATGATCTTCGACGCCCCCGTCAGCAAAGCCCTCGAAGACCCCGCCCGCGACTCTCGCCGCATCCTTCACGCCCTCTAGGGATTGACAACCGCCAGCCCCGAAGTACATGATTCCATACATGCTCAAGAAGCTGGCCATTATACTTCTGCTGCTCCTCGTCGGGGTCGGCGTCGCCGCCTATCCCACCATCAAAAAGCTCCGCGTCATCACCCCGCACTTCCAGCCACCCGGCGAACTCGTCCTCCTCGATCAAGGCTGGACCGACGCCCAACGGAACGAGTATCATCACACCGCCCAAGGCACTCGCCTCGTGCCCTACCGCTGGCTCCTCGCTCTTGAGCAACCCTGCCTCTCGCCCCTCGGCTGCGATCCC
>JBKJLJ010000318.1:0-3743 GCA_046597015.1 Bryobacteraceae bacterium | reverse complement strand
CCAGTCACCACTCCAACCGGGCTTTACCTTGAACGTCACCGTCTGAGTGCCCGCCGGGATAGGCGCGAAGAACTGCCCGAACTCGCCGTTGTTCGCCAAGGCCCACATGTTGGGCATCTCAGTCAATGTCTGGTACGGCCCACCGTTGAAGCTCGCTTCCACTTTGCTCTCATGCCCGCTGAACCGCAGATACGCGTTCGGCGGCGCAGGAGTGGCGAAGCTGATCGCCGGACTCTTCGCGTCGGCGAAGCGCTGCTGCGCGCGCAGAATGGTGAAGGGCACGCTCGGGCTCACGCTCAGATTGTCCCAGTGCCATGTCGCCGGCAGACAAGGCGTCGAACCTACCCCGCAGCCGTCCGTCTTTTCAGGGTTATAGCTGTGGTGTCCAAACTGGACCACCGCCTGGTCGAACGGCAAACCGCCGGGGATCGGGCCATCGAACCACACCAATGACTGGTTATTCGTCGATGCCTGCGGAGGGATCCAGACCTTCAGATGCGTCTGCGACACTTCTATCCGGAACATCGTCCGCACAGTCGCCGAAGGCGTCAGGATCGTCTCATAGCCCGTCCACCAGTTGCAGCCGTTTCCATGCCCGGCAACCAGCGGCGATTCTTGAAAATCACGGTAGAGCGTTGGGCAGAGCGCCATCCCGCTGCCAAGCCCAAGGGACACGTGAACGGCGTTCTTGGGCGGGCCGTTCAGATCGGGCAGCCACGACTCCAGCGGCAAGGGCAGGTTCTCCGCGAACGGCGTGAGCCACACATCAAACCAATCGCGACCACTCATCCGAATCGTCGAGACATCCCATGAGACAGTAGCGGTGCTACTGGAGAAGTCCGCCATCGCGTCAGGCGTCAACATGATCTCGCCGTATCCGCCCGCGTTGATGCTCGTCATTATATGGTCTTTGCATTGGAAAACCGCATCCGCGTAGTTGCCGGACTGGTGGTGAGCTTTCGGCGGCGCCTCACAGCCGGGGCCGTGCTCGGCCTCCATCGGTTCCAGCTCGTACCAGGTGGCTTTGTCCCGGCTGTGAACTTGAACATCCCAGCCCGATGCTCCGCAGGCTGAGAGCGGAGCGGTTGGCGCGCCGGTGAACCGAGCGATGAATGAGCGCCCGTTGGCGCCGCGCTCGGCCGCAGAATCAAGCACATCGCACCAACTCGCGGGCGAAGCGTGCGCGGGCGCCTCTTGCGGGTTTCGAGTTGGGGCCGCTTCTCCGTCGGAAGCAACCGGAAAGGGGCCGAGTTGGGACGGGCTGCTGCCGGTGGAGTCGCCCCGGCGAGCAAACGAACCCACGGCCACAAGCAGAACCGCAATGACAATGACTGGAGCGAAGAGGATAGTGCGCCGCATCAGCACAGTGTACACGTCGAAACTCGAGGGTTGGGAAAGGAAAGCGCCCGGGTTGCGGGTCAACGGGCGGCGAATTGCCATCAGGCAGCGTCGCAAGCGAGACCGGCAGCTTGCAAGCGAAGCTCGATGCGGCGGACGGCGGCCTACCGGACGGTGGTCGAGGCGGCGAGATCTTTCCAGGAGATCAGGCCCGCCCAGCCGGGCTTGAAGACGCCTACTTTGAGCACATAGGTTCCCTTCTCAGCACCTTCCGGAACTGTCCAATAGCTGCCGAAGGTTCGCGTGACCCCAGCCGCAAAAGGCCGATCTTCATACGCCTTCTCATACACTTGCCGCCCGCTGGGACTGTAGAGCTGGACGTCTACGATTGCGGTCACGTCCGAAGACGAAGTGGCAGATGCAGTCAGCAGTACGCGCGAACCTGGCGCTGCAACGGTGGTCGATACCGACCCGGAGATCAGGAAGCTGCCTCCGGCGGGCGGCGGGGCGGGCGGTCGCGTCGGGGTTGCAGCCGGGGCCACAGGTGTTGCGGTGCGGGTAGCGGTGGTCGTCATAGTAGGGGGCACCCGTGTCGGAGTCGCCGTCGCGGGAACCTGGCTACTGATTGGCGTTACTGTGCGGGTCGCTGTCGCAGTTGCTGTGGCGCTGGATGGTGTGGACGTTGCAGTACCCGGTGTCGCCGGCGCCGTCCGCGTGGCGGTGGCGGTATCGGCAGTCGTTGAAGCACCCTGTGTCCAGATGGCGAAATCCTGGAGAATCCATGATCCCGTCCAGCCCGGCTGCACACGGAAGGCCACGCTTGTCGTCCCCGCGGGTACAGGTGCGAAGAACTGTCCGAACTCGCCGTTGTTCGCCAAGGCCCACATGTTGGGCATCTCAGTCAATGCCTGGTACGGCCCACCGTTGAAGCTCGCTTCCACTTTGCTCTCATGCCCGCTGAACCGCAGATACGCATTCGCCGGGGCGGGTGCATTGAACGTCACCGCCGGACTCTCCGCGTTGGCGAAACGTTGTTGCGCCTTAATCATCGTGAAGGGCACGCTCGGGCTCAAGCTCAGATTGTCCCAGTGCCACGTCCCCGCCTCGCAGGGAGTCGAACCTACCCCGCAGCCGTCCCTCTTCTCCGGGTTGTACGAATGGTGCCCGAACTGCACGACTGCCTTGTTGAACGGCAGGCCGCCGGGGATCGGGCCATCGAACCACACCAGTGACTGGTTGTTCGTCGAGGGTTGCGGCGGAATCCAGACCTTCAAGTTAGTCTGCGAGACCTCGATCCGGAACGTCGTACGCACAGTCGCCGAAGGAGTCAGGATCGTCTCATAGCCCGTCCACCAGTTGCAGCCGTTTCCATACCCTGCAACCAGCGGCGATTCTTGAAAATTGCGGTAGACCGTTGGGCAAAGCGTGTTGTCCGGCCCAAGAGGAACATGAACGGCATTTCTGGGCGGCCCGTTCAGGTCCGGTAGCCACGACTCCAGCGGCAAGGGCAGGTTCTCCGCGAACGGCGTCAGCCACACATCAAACCAGTCCCTCCCGCTCTGCCGCAACGTCGAGACGTCCCATGATACGGTCGCCGTGCCCGCCGAAAAATCGGCCATCGCATCCGGAGTCAGGATGATCTCTCCGTAGCCTCCCGCCTTGATGCTTGTCATTACATGGTCTTTGCACTGAAATACCGCACCCTCGTATGTATGGTTCTCGTGCGTCGCCGGAGGCGCCCCGCAGTCCGCGCCGTGCTGCGCCTGCATCGACTCCAAGGCGTACCAGGTGTCGCTGTCGCGGCTGTGGACCTGAACGTCAAACGCCGTTAGTACGGATGCGGCGCTTGCGGCTTGTCCACTCAGGGCCAACGGCGAAGCGGGAGTTCCACCAAACGAGTACGTCGCCGAACCAGCCGCGCCAGCAATCCAAAATCCAGCGGCAACCAGCGCGAGAGGGGCGGCTACGAGGATCATCAACGCCCAACCCTGAATACTTCGGATGAACATCCACGCATGATGACCGCCGGGCCCAGAGTGGACAACAAGAAATGATCAATGACTCAAGCGATTGTGCAAAATCTCTGTAAAACCACTTCACAACGGCCGAAAGTTCGACTGGACGACCGAAGGCCCGCGATCTTTCGACCGCGAGCCCTGACTCTCATTCCTTGGTTCGTTCGTCTACCTGACGGTGAACTGTGCGGCAACGTCCTCCCAGGCGAACAGTCCGGCCCAGCCCACCGTGAAGACGCCCACTTTGACGGTATAGCTGCCCTTTGCGGCTGACTTTGGGATGCTCCAGTAGCTGCCGAACGTCCGTGCTTCACCCGCGGTGAAGCTCCGGTTGTCGTAAAACTTCTGGAAGACTTTCTGCCCGTTCGGGGCGTACACCTCCACATCGAC
>JBKJLJ010000300.1:0-3347 GCA_046597015.1 Bryobacteraceae bacterium | reverse complement strand
CCAACGTCTACTGCAAAATCTCCGGCATGATCACCGAAGCCGATATCAAAAAGTGGACCTCCGCCGACCTCGCGCCCTATCTCGATACCGCCCTCCAGGCCTTCGGCCCCAAGCGCCTCATGTTCGGTTCCGACTGGCCCGTCATGCTCGTCGCCGGCCAGTATAAGACCTGGGTCGAACTCGTCAAAGACACGATCAAACGCTATTCGGCCGCCGAGCAGGAACAGATCCTGTCCAGAAACGCGATCACCGCCTACGGTCTATAGCACGCTCAGCAAGCGGTCGATATCGTTCTCATCGTTGTAGAAATGGAGTGATAAACGCAATCGACCGCAGCGCGCCGAAGTCAGAATCTTGTGCTCGGTCTTCAGCCGCCCCGATAGCGCCGCCGCATCGCGGTCTGCGAAGTGGACGCTCGTAATCGGGCTCGGTGCCGTCGCCGGAAATTCGTCGCTGTAAAGGCTCGTCCCTGGAATCCCGCGGATCGCCCCTCGCAGTGTTTCGGTCAGATTCAGCACGTACGTCTCCACCGCTTGCGGGCCCAGTTCGAAGAATGTATCCACCGCCGCCTCCAGCGCGTACAAACTCGGGAAGTCGACCATCCCGCCCTCGTACCGCTCGGCCGCCTCCGCGAACACCGGTGCCCCCGCGTGCAAGTTGTTCACGTTCCGCCAGTCGAAGTGCGAACGCCACCCCACCACTTGCGGCGCCAATCTCGCCCGCAGTTCCGGCGTGATCGCAAAGAACGCCGCCCCGTTCGGAGCCAGCATCCACTTGTAACCATTCACGGCCAGCATGTCCGGCCGAATCGCCGCCCAGTCAAACGTCAGCGCCCCAAGGCATTGCGTCGCGTCCACGTACAGCAGCGCGTTGCGCCGGTCGAGCGTCTCCAGCGGAGGCCGAAACCCCGTCGAATAACTCACCTGACTCACCGCAATCAAACGCGTCCGCCCCGAAATATTCTCCTGCAGCCTCTCCCAAGAAGACTCAATGAACTTCACCCCACGGCCCGCTAGCAGCGCCGGGAAGTAAAGCTGATTCGGGAACTCGTTTTCCAGCGTGACAATCTCATCGCCCGGCTCCCAACTCAGCCCATTCAGCAGTTGTGAAATCGCCGCCGAAGCCGAACTAACGAACGCGATGTCCGTCCCCTGCGCCCCCACCAGCCGCCCCAGCTTCCCTCGCAGCCGATCCATGTCCTCGAACCACCTCAAAAAGTCGCTGCAAGCCAACTCATCGCGACGGTCCAGATGAGCCACCATCGCGGCGCGGCTCCGTAGAGAAAGCGCCGCATAGGTGGCCGTATTGAGGTAGGTGTACCGAGCCAGCGCCGGGTACTGATCGCGCAGCATCCTCTACCCGCGAACTAGCCGCGCCACATGCGCCGCGGCGTCCGCAATCGCGACATCCGCCGAAGTCCGCTCGCGCCTTGTCTGCACCTCGACAATCCCGTTCGGCAGCTTCTTGCCGATCGTGATCCGATACGGAATCCCGATCAGCTCGGCGTCCTTGAACTTCATCCCCGGCCGTTCGTCCCGGTCGTCCAGCAACGCATCCAGCCCCAGCGCCTTGCACTCGTTGTAGAGCTGCTCGCCAGCGCCCTTCACCGCCGGATCCGTGTAGCTCGCGGGCGTAATCACCACCTGGAACGGCGCAATCGAAGCCGGCATCGACATCCCGTTCTCGTCATGGAACAGCTCAATCGCCGCGCACAGAATGCGTTCCACGCCGATCCCGTAGCTGCCCATAATCACGGTTACTTCTTTGCCGTCCTGGTCGGAAACCTTCAGCCCCATCGCCTCGGAATATTTATACCCCAGCTTGAAAATGTGGCCAATCTCCACCGTCTTTACGATTTTCAGCGGAGCCCCGGTCTCGATATGGGTATCCCCTTCGGCCACCTGCCGCAGGTCATGAAACACCGCCGTAAAGTCTTCCCCGGGGGTGACGTTCCGCAGATGGAAGTCGTCCTTGTTCGCACCCGTAATCAGGTTCTTCCGGCCTTCCAGCGCCTGATCGGCCAGAATCGGCATGTTCTGTACGCCCACCGGACCAAGCGATCCCGGCGCCGCGCCGAACCAATCTTGAATCTCCGCCGGATGCGCCGGCCGCACTTCCACCGCCCCGGTCGCCGAACTGAACTTCGTCTCGCTCAACTGGTGGTCGCCGCGCAGCAAACACAGGTAGGGCTTCTCGTCCCCGACGTAAACCACGGACTTGATCAAACCCGTCCCCGCCACGCCTGTAAATGCTACCAACTCCGCAATCGTCTTCTGGTTCGGAGTCGAAAACTCCTCCGGGTCCAGCGCGGTCTCATCGTCCGCCGCCGCCGGTGCCACCGGACGCGAAACGGCCTTCTCCAGGTTCGCCCCATAGCCAGCCGATTCGCACACCACGACCAGGTCTTCGCCCGCGTTCGATTCCACCATGAACTCATGCGACTGGCTGCCGCCCATCGCGCCGGAATGGGCCTCGACGGCGATGAACTTCAACCCGCAGCGTTCGAAAATCTTGTTGTAAGCCACCCGATGCTTCTCGTAAGAAACGTCCAGCCCCGCCGGCAACAGGTCAAAGGAATAGCTGTCCTTCATCAGGAACTGGCGCACCCGCAGCAGCCCGGATTTCGGCCGAGGCTCATCCCGGAACTTCGTCTGTATCTGGTACCAGATCTGCGGCAGCTGCTTGTAGCTCCGCACCTCGCCCCGCGCCAGCGAAGTCATTACCTCTTCATGCGTCATGCCCAGGCAAAGCTCGCGCCCGAACCGGTCCTTCAGCCGGAACATGTTGTCGCCCATCACGTCCCAGCGGCCTGACTCTTTCCACACTTCCGCCGGATTCAACGCCGGCAGCAGCATCTCCTGGCCGCCGATGGCGTCCATTTCTTCACGGATAATCTGCTGAATCTTCAATAAACTGCGCTGCGCCAGCGGCAGGTAGCTGTAGATGCCTGCCGCAAGTTGGCGAACATAACCCGCGCGCAACAAAAGTTGATGGCTGACTACTTCGGCCTCAGCGGGGATTTCCCGCAGAGTAGGGACGTACAATTGGCTCCAAAACATAGGGAAGTATCCGATTTTAGCATGCTAAACTAAGGTTTCAGCGGTTATGAAGATTGCCATCGGCTCTGACCACGCGGGTTTCCTTCTGAAGGGACAGCTTCGCGATAAGCTCCGTGCGGAAGGGCACGACGTGAAGGATTTCGGCACGACCTCCACCGAGTCGACCGACTATCCCGACTATGCCGCCACCGTCGGGCACGCGGTTCGCGACGGCGACTTCGAAAAAGGCGTCCTTGTCTGTTCGAGCGGCGTCGGCATGTCTATCGCTGCTAACAAAATTAAAGGAAT
>JBKJLJ010000291.1:0-3911 GCA_046597015.1 Bryobacteraceae bacterium | reverse complement strand
ATCTCGGGGTTGGGTGGGGCTGGGTTGGGCGGAGCTAAAGTGCAGGCCACGAATTTGAGCAGGGATGCGGCGGAGCGGTGGGTGGTTGACCACGCTGCGCTTTCCGTAAACGGGGTGGCCAACGACAGGCCCTTATGGTTGCGGTTGGATTTAAGGGCGGATGACCCGAAGGAGTCGGCGGGGTTGGCGCTGGATCCAGGGGTAACTTTGGCGCGTTTGATCGAGTGGTTCGGACGACCGCAGCGAGGGGTGGACAATCGATGGGCGCTGGAGAAGGGTCCCTTTCGTTTGACGGATCTGAAGCGCTAGGCGGGGCAGATTGAGTCTTCGCACCAAACTGATCGCGGTTTTTCTGCTGGCGACCTTGGCTCCACTGGGTGCCATGTTATGGGTGACGATCCGGCTGCTCGAGACTTCGCTCTCCTACGCTTCCACCGATGAGCTCGACAGCCTTTCGAAGTCTCTGGAGTCGACGGGACGGGAGATGTATCGGCGGGCGCGGGAGTCGGTGAAGGAGGATGCGGCGGATGGCAAATTGGCCCCAGAGCGGTTCTCCGCAGCGGACAACAAGCGGTGGCCGACGCAGATCAGTTCGTTTGTCGCGAGTCAGGAGCCGGAGCGGTTTTTTCTTTCGGGCGAGACTGGGGACACGCTGAACTACCTGGTGCGGCGTCAGAACGGAGATGTTTGGGCCTACGCTCGAAAGGTCGGCGGGCCCGGGATGACGTTGCTCCAGCGGCAGTACACGCAGGCGCGAGAGACCGTAGACCGGGCCCGTTTGTTTGACCTGCGTCGCGGGTTCGTTTTGACGCTACTTCTCGCCGCGGCCGGCGTTTTTTTGGCTTCGCTCGCGGTGCTGATCTGGATGGCGATCCAGATTACACGGCCGATGCGGGAGTTGCAGGCAGGGTTGGCCGAGTTGGCCAACGGAAACTTGACGATTCGGCTGCCGCAACGCGAGGGCGGGGACGAGGGAGCGCAGACCGTGGCCGCTTTCAACCGAACAGCGGCGCAATTGGAAGAGAATCGAGACAAGCTGGTGCATCTGGCGCGGGTAGCGAGTTGGCAGAGCTTAGCGCGGAAAATGGCACATGAAGTGAAAAATTCGCTCACGCCGATTCGGTTGATTATGGACGAATTGGCGGATCGGCATGATCCGGGGTTTCTGCACCAAGCTGCCCAGATCGTGAGCGACGAGGTAGCGACGCTTGAGCGGCGGGTGAGAGCTTTTGGCGATTTCGCGACCGAGCCAAGTGAAAACCGGCAACCGGTGGACCTCAACACGCTGCTTGAGGAGCGGGTGGCGTTTTTGCAGCCGGGGCATCCCGAGACGACTTACGATCTGGCGTTGTCGGTGGCGCCGGTGCGGACGAATGCAGACCCGGATGTATTGAAGGGCGTATTGACGAATCTGTTGGAGAACGCCGCGCAGGCGGCAGGACAAGGCGGCCGGGTGCGGGGGCTAACTTATGTTGAGAAGGACCGGGTGGCGATTGCGATCGAAGACAGCGGTCCGGGGCTGTCGAACCTGGCTAGGGAAAGCCTCTTTACGCCGACGATTAGTTTTAAAAAGGGTGGCATGGGCCTCGGACTCTCGATTGCTCATCGAGGGGCGGTGTTAAGCGGGGGGACGATAGAACATTACGAAGGAGAGTTGGGCGGCGCGGCATTTCGATTGCTGCTACCGCTTGCTCCGGTGGAACATGGCTAAGATATGGATCCTTGATGACGAGCCGAATATCGGTCTCAGCCTCCGGCTGATTCTAGAGCGGGAGGGGCATACGATTCGGGTCTTCCCGTCGATCGGGGATTTGCAAGCGGGTTTGTTTCAAGACTCACCGGACCTCTTTCTGCTCGATGTGCGGCTGCCGGACGGTTCGGGGATGGAAATGTTAAAGCAGTTGGGGGGGAAGCCGGCCGTGATGATTTCCGGGCACGGGACGATTGCGGATGCCGTGGAGGCGATTCACGCCGGGGCCTTTGATTTTCTGGAAAAGCCATTGAGTCGGGATCGAGTTCTGGTGGCGATCAAGAACGCGCTCGAGGCGGATCGGTTGAAGGCGGAGAATAAGGAACTGCGGCAACGGTTGGTAGCCGAGGCTCCTCGCATGATAGGGACGAGTTCGGCGTGGAAACAGGTGGTGGAACAGGCGACGTTGGCGGCCCGGACGGATGCTCGGGTGCTGTTTTTGGGGGAGAGCGGGACGGGCAAGGAGCTCTTGGCTGCCCATGTCCACGGCAATAGCGCGGTGAAAGACGGCCCTTTTATTAAGGTGAACTGCGCGGCGATCCCCGCCGAGATTTTAGAGAGCGAGATTTTCGGGCACGAGAAAGGCGCGTTTACCGGGGCGGCTTCGCAGCGGAAGGGGAAGTTTGAGTTGGCCCACCAGGGCACGTTGTTTTTGGACGAGGTGGGAGACTTGGCCCTACCGGCGCAGGCCAAGTTGCTTCGGGTGCTGCAGGAGGGTGAGTTCCACCGGTTGGGGAGTGAGACGCCGATTCGGGTGACAGTGCGGGTGGTGGCGGCGACGAACAAGGATCTGACGGCGGAAGTGAAGGAGGGACGATTCCGGGAAGACCTATATTACCGGCTGGCGGTGATGCCGTTGCGGGTGCCGGCGTTGCGAGAGCATCCGCAGGACGTCGCCCAGTTGGCCCTTCACTTTTTAACGGGTTTTTGTGCGCGGAACAATTTGCGACCGAAGAGTTTCGCTCCGGAGACGCTAGCACTCCTGGCGACCTACGCATGGCCGGGCAATGTCAGGGAACTGAAAAACCTGGTGGAGCGGATGGTAATTTTAACGGCTGGTGAGGTGATGACAGCCGAATCAGCTCCGCTAGAGTTACGGTTGCCGAAGGCGGACGGGCTGCCGAATACCTTGGACCAAGCCAGGCATTCGGCGGAGCGGGAGACTATCCTGCGGGCGCTTGAAGGGGCGAGTTGGAACATCTCGGCGGCAGCGCGGGCGTTGGGGTTGGAGCGCACAAGTTTGCACAAGCGGCTGCGGCTGCTGGGGATTCAACGGTAGTAAGCTTGGACGGCTTCCAGTTCCGGGGCTTCGCCGAAGCGGACGGCCTTGTGATTGGAGTCGATGTTCTTCAGCAGACCGGAGAGGACGCCGCCGGCACCGACTTCGACCCAGTGGGTGACGCCTTGGGCAATGAGAAGGCGGATGGAGTCGGTCCAGCGGACGGTGCCGGGGACTTGATCGATAAGGCCAGTGCGGGCGATTTCCCCGCTGGAGGTTAGTTGGGCGGTCACGTTCTGGACGATAGGGATCGAGAGATCGGAGAAGGTGCTGGCCGCCAAGTCTAGGGCGAGGCGCAGTTGGGCGGGTTTCATGAGGGCGCAATGGAAGGGCGCGCTGACCGGCAGAGGGACCACGCGTTTGGCTCCCGCGGTTTTGGCGAGTTCCATGGCGCGGGCGACGGCACCGGCGTGGCCAGCGATGACAATCTGATCGGGCGAATTGAGATTGGCGGCGGAGACGACTTCGCCAGCGGCGGCTTCGGCAAGGATGCCCTCCAGAGTTCCTTCGGGCAACTTGAGCAGAGCGGCCATCGCACCGACCCCTTGGGGGACGGCTTCCTGCATATACCGCCCGCGTTGGCGGACGAGTTGGACGGCATCGGCAAACCGAAGCGAGCCTGCGGCGACCAGGGCAGAGTATTCGCCGAGGCTGTGTCCGGCTACGTAGTCGGCGTGGATACCATGCTCTTTGAGCACAGAGAGGGCCGCAACCGAAACGGTGAGTAACGCGGGCTGTGTATTTTCCGTCTTCTTCAGTTCTTCGTCTGTCCCTTCAAAGCAGAGTTTGCTGAGGGGAAAGTCGAGGGCGGCATCGGCCTCGACGAAGATTGCTTGCGCGGACGTGTATTGTTCGGCCAGGCTCTTGCCCATCCCGGCGAAC
>JBKJLJ010000281.1:0-4631 GCA_046597015.1 Bryobacteraceae bacterium | reverse complement strand
CTGATGCACCGCCTCGCTCAACCCTTCCACCTCCCGCGAGATCGCCAACAACCCCTCCCGGCGCGGCCGCTGCTGCATTCGCAAAAAATAGGTCGCCTGCCGCTGCTTCTCCACTGCCGTCCAATTAAACACCGGCATCACCATCTCGAAGTGCAACCGATATTGCGCTTCCAGCCGCTGTAAGGGACCCACCCCGCTGGCTGGCAGCGTCTGCCGAAGCCCTTCAAACAAGCGCCCCACCTCCTCCCGATTGGCCACCAACTCCTTCCGATACCGAGGTCCGGCCGCCGGAGCCGAATCCAACAAATAGTCCCGAATTACGATGGAGGAATTCTCAATCCGCTCATTGACCGCCTGGATCATTCCCTGCCGTTCTGCAAACCGCTGCTGGATTCCTGCGGTCTCCGCAAATAGCCGCTGTGTCCGCTGCAGCATAGCCCAGCCCGGCCAAGCAATCAGCACGAGCAAACAACACAGCCCCAACAGCACCACCGGCCACGTCCGTTTCTTCATACCCTACAGTCTAGACCCCCCCAAAGATACCGGACAGACCGTATTCCTCTCCACCCCTTCGGTACGAAACACTAAAGGTTCATGCGCTTCCTCGTCCCCCTTCTCCTCCTGCTCGGCGCATCCTGCCACACTCCCGCCACCGAGGCGCCTAAGGCCGCCCTCACGGCCGTTACCGTCTCCCCCGTTCTACGCGTCGATCTCGCTCGCGATCTCGAACTCGCCGCCGAATTCCGCCCTTGGCAGGAGATCGACGTCCATGCCAAAATTTCCGGTTACATCAAGTCGATGCCGGTCGAAGTCGGAGACCGCCTCCGCGAAGGCCAACTCATCGGCCTGCTCGAAGTGCCCGAACTCCAACAGGAACTCGTCCAGGCCCAAGCCGCCGAAAAACGGAGCGAACTCGAAGTCGTCCGCTCGCGCAGCGAAGTGACTCGCTCGGAATCGGCCCTCCAAATCCGGAAGCTCTCCTACGACCGTCTCGCCTCCGTCGCCAAGCAGCGTCCTAACCTCATCGCGCAGCAGGAACTCGACGACGTTGCCGCCCGCTTCTCGGAAGCCACCGCCCAACTCGCCACCGCCCGCGCCTCCCTGGCCTCAGTCGAAGAGCAGGTCCATGTCAGCCAGGCCGCCCGCTCCCGCGTCACCGCGATGACCCAATATACCCGCGTTACCGCCCCATTCCCTGGCGTCGTCTCGCAGCGCTACGAGGCGCCTGGCGCGATGGTGCAAAGCGGCAGCAAACCCCTCATCCATCTCTCCCAAGTCGATCGCCTGCGCCTCGTGCTCCCCGTCCCGGAATCGATCGTCCCGCGAGTCAAGCTCGGTGCCCCGGTCGAAGTCCGGGTCGACTCCGTCTCCAGCGTCGTCCAGGGTAAGGTGATGCGCTTCACCGGCATGCTCAACGCCAATACCCGCACGATGCAAACCGAAGTCGACGTCCCGAATTCCTCCTACTCGCTCAAACCCGGCATGTATGCCTACGCCACCATCACCCTGGACGCGAAAGACGACGTGCTCGCTATTCCCATCCAAGCCATTCGCGGCGACGCCAAGCAACAGATCGCGATCGTCAACGCAAAAAACCAAATCGAAATCCGGGAAGTCCGTCTCGGCCTGGAAACGCCCGAACGCGTCGAAGTCCTCAGCGGCCTCAGCGAAGGCGACCGTGTCGTCATCGGCAACCGCGGCGACCTGAAAGCCGGACAGACCGTCGAACCCCGCCCCATGGGCAAATAGGACCCTTCACCCATGGCCAGCTTCGCAATCCGCAACCCCTATTTCATCATCGTCCTCTGCCTGATCTGCGCCCTCGTCGGCACGGTCAGCGTCGTCCGGATGCCGGTCGACCTCTTCCCGCCCATCAAGATTCCGGTCGTCGTCGTCGCTACCTTTTACTCCGGCATGCCGCCCGAGCAGATTGAGTCCAACATCACCGGCCGCTTCGAACGCTTCTTCACCCTCGCCTCCAGCGTCGACCACGTCGAATCCCGGTCTCTCGCCGGCGTGTCGCTGATCAAAATCTACTTCCAACCCGGCACCGACCCCGACGCCGCCGCCTCCAATATCTCGAACCTCGCCATGGCGAACCTTCGCCGTCTCCCCCCCGGGACCCTCCCGCCCATCGTGCTCAAGTTCGACGCTTCCTCTCTCCCTGTCTGTCTCATCGCCCTGAAAAGCTCCGGCGGCGTCACCGAAACGCAGCTCCGCGACATCGGCCAATATACGATTCGAACCCAGCTCGCCAGCATCCCCGGCGCCTCGCTTCCCATGCCCTTCGGCGGCAAATACCGCCAGGTCATGATCTACGTCGATCCCCTCAAACTCGAAGCCCATCAACTCAGCCCCATGGACGTGGTTCGTTCCGTCAACGAAGCGAACCTCATTCTCCCCGCCGGCGAAGTCCGCATTGGCCCCCTCAACTACCCGCTCTATACCAACGCCCAAGTCGACGCCATGAGCGAGATCGATGCCATCCCACTTAAGACCGGCCGCGACCAAGCCACCGTCACCATCGCCGACGTCGGCAAAGCGCAGGACGCCGAACAGATCCAACTCAACGTCGTCCGCGTCGATGGCCAACGCAGCGTCTATCTCCCGGTCCTGAAGCAGGGCGGAGATTCCAACACCATCGCGGTCGTCGATAACACCCGAGCCGCCATTCCAAAGCTCACCGACCTTCCCCCCGGCATCTCGTCGTCCGTCGTCTTCGACCAATCCGTCTTCGTCAAAACAGCCATTGAAAACCTGCTCCACGAAGGCGGTCTCGGCCTCTTCCTCACCTCCATCATGATCCTCGTCTTCCTTGGCAATCTTCGCGCCACGGTCGCCGTCATGCTTTCTATTCCGCTCTCCGCCCTGGCCACCTTCCTCGTGCTTGGCCTCAGCGGCAGTACGGTCAACACAATGATCCTCGGCGGTCTCGCCCTGGCCTTTTCCCGGCTCATCGATAATTCCGTCGTCGTGCTCGAGAACATCTTTCGCTACCTAGAAATGGGCAAAAGCCCCCAAGAGGCGGCGGAAATCGGCGGCAACGAGGTCGCCCTCCCCGTGCTCGCTTCCACCCTCACGACAGCCATCGTCTTCTTTCCCGTCGTCTTCCTTTATGGCGTCAGCCGCTATCTGTTTACGGCCCTCGCCCTCGCCGTCGTCATCTCCTTATTCGCTTCGTTTTTCGTCGCCCTCACCGTCGTCCCCCTCTTCTGCTCCCGCCTGCTGAAAGCCCATCCGCACGGTCATCGTCGCAGCCTATTTGGCCGTTTCGTGCAGTGGTTCGACGGCCGCTTTGAAGCGCTCCTCCGCGGCTACGCCTTCGCCGTCGGCCGTACCGCCCTCGCCCGCCCTGCTCTCACACTCTTCGGCATCCTGCTCGCCTGCGGACTCAGTTACGCCATCTTCCCATTGCTCAGTGTGAGTTACTTCCCCCGCACCGATGCCGGCCAGTTCGTCATCTCCATCAAAACCCCCGCCGGCTCTAACCTCGATCTCACCGAACGCGAAACCGAACGCATCGAAAACATAATCCGGAGCGAAATCCCTCCGTCCGATCTCAACTTACTCGTTTCTAACTTAGGCAATGTCCCCGACTTCGCGGCCATTTACTCCCCCAACGCCGCCCAGAACACCGGCTTCCTCCAAGTCAGTCTGAAGGAGGGCCACCAAACCAGCAGCTTTGAATACATGCGCCGGGTTCGCGCCCGCCTATCCCGCGAACTTCCCCATATCGCCACTTATTTCCAATCCGGAGGCCTCGTCGACTCCATCGTCAACCTCGGCCTACCCGCCCCCATTGACGTCCAGGTCTCCGGCCCCAACCTCCGCCTCGACTACACCATCGCCAACCGCCTAGCCGGCCAAATTCGCCTCATCCCCGGAGTCAGTGACGCGTTTATCCCCCAGGACATCGACGCCCCCGCCCTTCGTCTCGATTTTGACCGCCAGAAAGTAGCCCAACTCGGCCTTACTCAACGCGAAGTCGTCTCCAACGTCATCACCGCCCTCACTTCCTCGCAAATGATCGCCCCCAGCTTCTGGACCGACCGCCGATCCGGCCTCGATTACCTCCTTACCGTCCAGTACAACGAGGACCGAATTAAGTCCCTCTACGACCTTCGCTCCATCCCCCTGCACAGCGCCCGTTCTTCGGACCCCGTCCGCCTCGACGCCATCACCGAAATGAAAAAAATAGAAGCCCCTACTGAAATCGATCGCTACCAACTCCGCCGCGTAGTCGATATCTACGTCAACCTCGAAAACGAAGACCTCGGCCGCGTCGCCTCCGCTATCGACGCGTTGATCGCGCAGGAAAAGACTCCCGCCAACGTCAAAATCGATCTCCGCGGCGTCGTGCAAGGCATGCGCCAAAGCTTTACCAGTTTCGGCGGCGGCCTCCTGCTCGCCGTGATGCTCTTGTATCTTGTTCTCGTCGCGCAGTTCCGGTCCTTCCTCGATCCCATCATCATCCTGCTAGCGGTTCCGCCCGGCCTCTCCGGCGTTCTTTTTATGCTGTACGCCGCCGACACGACGCTCAACGTTATGTCCCTCATGGGCATCGTCATGATGGTTGGCATCGTCGTCTCCAACTCCATCCTGCTCGTCGATTTTGCGCATAAACTCCGCGC
>JBKJLJ010000001.1:0-5802 GCA_046597015.1 Bryobacteraceae bacterium | reverse complement strand
GCGAAAGGGAACAGACATGCTCCCTTTAGTCTACTAATCGTGCAGGCTCGAATGGCGGACCAGCGATAAAAATTCGTGCCGCGTCTCTTTATTGCGGAAGTCACCCAGCATGGAACTCGTCGCCGTCGACGAATGCTGCTTCTCAACCCCACGCATCATCATGCAAAAGTGCCGTGCTTCCACAATTACGCCCACACCGCGAGGCTGCAACACATCCATCAAAGTCTGCGCGATTTCCTGCGTCATCCGCTCCTGCACCTGTAACCGCCGGGCAAAAACGTCGATGATTCGGGGAATCTTGCTCAAGCCAACTACTTTGCCGTTCGGCACATAGGCCACATGGGCCTTGCCGTAAAACGGGAGCATATGGTGTTCGCACATCGAAAAGAATTCGATATCCTTTACGACCACCATCTCGTCATAGTCCACGTCGAACAACGCACCGTTGATCAACTTGTCGACGTCGGCTTGGTAGCCGGACGTCAGGAATCGCATCGCTTTCTCGTAGCGCTCTGGAGTCTTCAGGAGGCCGTCACGGGACGGATCTTCACCCAAGCCCGTTAGGACATCCTTCATATGCGAAGCAATGTCCACCTGCTGCGACACCGGAACAATTTTCACCACAGCTTTACGTTGTTTCATTTTCACTCCGAACTCTCACCCTCATCGGATGAGCGTCAACTCAACAGAGTTGCGTTTTGTTTCTTGCACTCGAACATTTGTCAATTGGGGAGCCGAGGCCGTCAAATTAGCGGTCCACTCCCGCAGCAAATGGTCCCGAATCGCAAAAGCCATGTTTTCCGTCGTCGATGGGACAGTAGAAAACTCCGGAACATCCACATTTAAATAGCGGTGATCGTATCGATCTAACACCTCTCGCTGGACCAGCGCATCCAGCGCTGCCAGGGATACGACCAAACCAGTCCGTTGGTCGACCGGTCCGTTCACCGTGATCGAAACAACATAATTGTGGCCGTGTCCGTAGGGATTGTTGCACTTGCCAAAAAGCCGCTGGTTTTCTTCGGCATCCAGTTGCTCCAAATGGAGACGATGGGACGCCACAAAACGATAGTTCCGCGTCAAGCTGACCGTCATTAGGAGCCTTGGTACTCCACGCACGTGTCTTCGGTCTCGTACAGCCGTACCGCGTGCAACCGCGCCGGCCCATTCTGAAAACGACGGTCCAAGCGGGTCCAAATTTCCACCGCTAAGTTTTCCGTCGTCGGAATTATCTTGTCAAAGGGAGGAACTTCGTAGTTGAGATGCCGATGATCCATGGGATCGACCACCTCTTCCATCATCACGTCCTTCAGGTCCTTGAGGTCGTAGATCATGCCGGTCACCGGATCCACCTCGCCGGAGAGAGCCACCTCCAGCACATAATTGTGCCCGTGGCCGTTCACATTGGCCGCAGGACCGTACAGGCGTACATTCTCTTCGTCGGACAGTTGCGGGTTCCGGCAGATATGGGAGGAGGAAAATTCAACGCGACGCGTGATGAGCATTACATTCGATAGGATGCGAAAATCTGGCACAGGGATACACTAGTTATTTTAACCTCCATGCAGAACCCAGATCAGTGGCTCAAAATCGCCGCCGCCACCCTCGCCGTCGGGCTCGTCGCCATCGTCGGTGACTCTCTTCGGGAACGCCTCGTTAATGTCGGCGATACCGCACCCCAGTTCGCGATCACCTCAGACCGCGGCACCAAGCTCTCACGCGCCGATTTCGGCGGCAAACTTTTGGTTCTCAATTTTTGGGCCACCTGGTGCCCGCCCTGTATCAACGAGCTACCCAGTTTGAACGCCATGGCCCGAGCCTTGGCCCCGAAAGGCATCGTCGTCGTTGGCATTTCCATCGACCAGGACGAAAAGGCCTACAAGGCCTTTACCCAACGCTTCAAGCTCTCCTTTGAAACCGCCCGCGACCCGGAGGCCAATATCTCCTCCGAATACGGGACCTTTAAGATCCCCGAAACCTACGTCATCACCCCGGACGGCAAGGTGGTCGAAAAGTTCATCTCCGACCGCGACTGGATGGACCCCGCCCTGCTCAAGCGTCTCGAAGGATATGTACGATGATCGCTCCCGAAGTCATTACCAAACTCAAGAAGATCGTCGGCGATAAAGGCGTCCTGGACCAACCCGCCGACCTCAGCCTTTACGAGTACGACGGGGGGGTCGACAAGCACCGCCCCGACGCCGTAGTCTTCCCGCGCGAAACCGCCCACGTGGTCGCCATCGTCAATCTTGCTCGCGAATCCGGAGTGCCCTTCGTCGGCCGCGGTGCCGGCACTGGCCTGTCCGGGGGCGTCATCGCGGCGCGCGGCGGCATCATGATCGCCTTCGCCCGCATGAACAAGATCCTGTCCATCGATCTCGAGAACGAACGGATCACCGTGGAGCCTGGCGTCGTCAACCTCGACGTGACGCTGGCCGTCCAAGCACAAAAATACTTCTACGCACCCGACCCGTCAAGCCAACGCGCCTGCACCATCGGCGGCAATGTCGCCGAAAACGCCGGCGGTCCGCACACCCTCGCCTACGGCGTCACGACCAACCACGTCCTCGGCCTGGAGATGGTCCTGCCCGACGGCAGCGTGATCTCCACGGGCGGCCATGAACAGGACTTGCCTGGCTACGATCTCGTCGGCCTGATGACGGGTTCCGAGGGCACGATGGGCCTCGTGACCAAGGTCGTCCTCCGCCTGATGCGCCAGCCCGAACTGGTAAAAACAACCCTGGCCATCTTCAACTCGCCCACCGACGCGGGCAACGCCGTCAGCGAGATCGCCGCCCGCGCCATTACGCCCGTCGCGGTGGAAATGCTGGATGGCGTGATGCTCCGGATGGTCGAAGAAGCCACGCACGCCGGTTACCCCCTCGACGCCGCCGCGGTCCTGCTCATCGAACTCGAAGGCCTTAAAGAAGCGGTCGAAGAGCAGTTGGAGCAAGTTCGCGAGGCGTGTTTGGCTTCTGGAGCCCGCGAATTCCGTATTGCTAAGAGTGAGGAAGAACGCGCGTTGCTGTGGAAGGGTCGTAAGAACGCCTTCGGTGCCGTCGGTCGGGTCAGCCCCTATTATTACGTGCAGGACGGCGTGGTCCCCCGCACCAAGATCGCGTCAACGCTGAAAGCAATCGGCAAAATCAGCGAAAAGTATGGCCTCACCATCTCGAATATTTTTCACGCTGGCGATGGCAACATGCACCCCATCATTCTCTTCGACGCTCGTATACCCGGCGAACTCGAAAAGGCCCGGGACGCCGGTGAAGACATCCTCCGCTACTGCATCTCCGTCGGTGGCTCCATCACCGGCGAACACGGCGTCGGCATGGAAAAGATGGAACTGATGTCCAAGCTCTTCACCTCGGACACGCTCGACATGATCGGCCGGTTCAAAACGCTGTTCGATCCCACCTGTCTTCTCAACCCCGACAAAGTACTCCCTACCGGTCGCGGTTGCATGGAGATTCGCCAAAAACCAGTCACCGCGGAAACCATGTTATGAATCTTCTACTGCTCGCCGTCACCTTCCTCCGTCTCGACCCCGCCGTTATCACCGACTGCCGGGACGGACTCGGCCGAGCAGTCCTGAGTTGGACCTCCACCGACGCTCCGTCGGTGACCCTCTTTACCCAGGGCATGGCGCTCACCGGCCCCGAATCTCCCACCGGTACTAACGTCACGGGACACTGGGTCAACGATGGCCAGGCGTTCTCCCTTCGCTCGCCGGACGGCACGACCCTCGCCGCGGTGACGGCGCGAGTGAACTGCATCGACCTGCCCCTGTGGCCGCTCGCCGTCGGTAATTCTTGGACGTTCCGGGTAAATAGCCGCGCTCAAACCGGCCTTTTCGAGACTTGGCGAGTTTCCCGGCAGGAGACCGCCCTGGGCGAAGTTTGGTCGGTCGTGACGAATGGCAGCGCCGAATCGTGGTGGCGAATCGACGCGCTTGGCGGCCTGCATCGGCTGGTGAATAACCTCGATGATCGCCCCACCCTGCGCGAGGCTCCCCAGGCGACCGTGCCCGCGGGCATCTTTGTCGATAACTACAACTATGTCCTCCCCGGTTTCGAAACGGAAAACGGGACACTCTCGCGCGGCGTCGGCCCCGTCAGAATTGTACGAACGTTGGCTGGCGGCTCTTCGGGCGGATTCAGTCAAGGCTTTGACCTGGTCGAGGCGAGGATCGGCGACCGGCTCATTCGGCGCGACTTGTACGGCATCAGCCTCAACATCGATCCCGAAGTCTATAACTGCGCCGTGCCTTGTTATTTCGTCGCCTGCGGCTTGGCTCCGCCGGCCCCAGACCCGCCCGGAACCATGAAACCCTGCCGCGAAGCTCGCGTTGAAGGCGCTGAACTACTGACCATCACGGGGCCGGACGGCACCGTCGTGATGCAGGTAAACCTGAACGGAACCACGTTCCTTCGCCTTCCCTTGTGGCAATGGCCGAATGGATCCTATACGGTGCAGGCCTATGGAGCGAAGGGCACCGCGAAGACGGTCATAACCCATCCGCAATAGCGACTACTGGCCCACCAATTCCTTCGTCAATACCGGCAGAAACACGCCCGGGTCCAGCGCCCCTTGATACTTCTTGCCGTTCAAGAACACCGTCGGCGTCCCCTGCACGCCAATCCGATCTCCCTCCTTCACGTCCCGGTCCACTTGTCCCTTCACCGCCGCCGAATCCAAGGCCGCGACGAACTTCGGCATGTCCATCCCCAACTCTTTCGCCCAATTCAAGACGTTCATGCGGCTGATCTGCCGGCTTTGGGCGTACATCCGGTCGTGCATCGGCCAGAACTTCCCCTGCTGCTCCGCCGCTAAACTCGCCTGCGCAGCCATCCGCGCTTGCCCGTGGCTATCGAGCGGGAAATGCTTATACACGAGCCGCACGTCCTTCGGAAACGCTTTCAACGCGGCGTCCAAATGGCCGATCGCTTTGATGCAATACGGGCATTGAAAATCGGAGAATTCGACGATCGTGATCTTTGCGTTCGCCGGACCTTTGGCTGGTGAACCGGCGATAGCGATCTCCACCGGGTCGAGCAACATCCGGTTCCGGTCCCCCGCGGCCTTCACGAGGGCCGATGCGACGAGCGCTTTGCGAATGTCCTTGCCGGCTTTCGCCGCGTCTACGGCGACGGTCGCCAGAGTCGTACTTTGGCCGCAGGCGGGGTCTTCGACGCGGCACTGCGCTAACTGCATCGGGCAGCCGCACGGGCAGCCGAACTCCCGCAAAACCTTCAACACTTCCTCTTTCTTCGCTGGCGTAAGTCCCGTGAAGTTGACGCCCGGCAACTCCGTCGCCGTCTTCCAGTCCTGCGCCAATAAGAGTCCGGCAAATAAGAAGCTAACCATTCGAATCATTACTCTATTGTGCTACGGTACGGGAATTGACAGGAGACCGCTCATTTCTCGCCTGTTCTTCTGTGCCGCCGCACCGGTCGAAAATTGGGTCTCCGGCATCAACGGCGACTCGCCGCTGTGCCCCATAGGGGTGCCCGGAAACCTTTCGAATAGCCGCTGCTGTGCCGCTCGCGACCGTCTCCGGGGTAAACTATCTTTAATATGCTTCGGATCCTCATCTCTGTTCTAACCCTCGCCTCCCTCCTTCCCGCCCAAACTGTCCTCGGCTCCTTCACCGGTCGAACCCAGGACCCCTCCGGTGTCGCCATCTCCGCCGCCGCCGTCACCGCCACCAACTCCTCCACCGGTCTGGCGTACAAAACCACTACCAACGCGACCGGCACCTACTCCCTCCAACAACTCGCCCTCGGCACCTACGAAATCGCC
>JBKJLJ010001057.1:0-5657 GCA_046597015.1 Bryobacteraceae bacterium | reverse complement strand
CGAATGGCAAGTCTACCACATTATCTTCCCCGCCCCCGCCTGTGACGCGGCCGGCGCCGTTACGAAGAAAGCCACGGTAACCGTGCTGCTTAACGGTGAGCTCGTCCAGGATCATGTCACCATCGAGAAGGCCACCGATTGCTCCGCCGGTCCCTTGCTACTCCAGGACCATAGCGGGTTCAAGGACGCGCCGAAGACCACGATGAAATTTCGCAATCTATGGCTCCGTCCCCTTTAATTCATGTACCAATACCTTCTCTTTCACAAGCCTTACGGCGTCTTGCCGCAGTTCACCGACGGTTCGCCCGAACCCCGTCCCACCCTGGCCGGGTACATCAATATTCCGGAAGTTTATCCGGTCGGCCGTCTCGATCTCGACAGCGAAGGCCTCCTTTTCCTCACCGATGACAACTGGGTGAAGCATCGCATGCTCGACCCGGAGCACAATCACCCGCGCACTTATCACGTTCAGCTCGAAGGCGAAATTACCGACGAGGCCCTGAATCATCTGCGCCGCGGGGTCGCCGTGGCGGACTATATCTCCCGGCCTGTAAAGGCCAAACGAGTCTCGCCCACCTATCCGCCCCGCGTCCCGGCCATTCGGTTCCGCGCGGACATTCCCACCTCATGGATTGAGATCACGATGACCGAAGGCAAGAACCGGCAAGTCCGCCGCATGACCGCCGCCGTTGGCTTCCCCACCCTGCGACTCATTCGCGTCGGCATCGGAGAGCTAATGCTGCAGGGGCTCTCCCCCGGTCAGTACCGTCACTTGACCGCCACCGAGACCGTAGAACTTCGCGTCGGATTCCAGAGGAAACGATGAAGGTTCTCGTCCTGAATTGCGGTAGTTCTTCCATCAAAAGTCAGATTCTCGAAACCGCTACGGAAACCGTTCTTTCAAAGGTCACGGTGGAACGGATCGGCGCGCCGGATTCCATCCTGACCGCTTTTGATGAACAAGGCCGCCGTACCCGCCGCACCCTCGTCGTAAAGAATTTCGAAGATGGGCTGGATGCCGCGCTGACCGCTCATGCCGGCGATCTTGCCGCTATCAAAGCGGTCGGTCACCGCGTCGTTCATGGCGGCGAACAGTTCGCCTCGGCCGCCCTGATGACGCAGGAAGTCGTCCACGCCATTGAGGACCTAATCAGCCTCGCCCCGCTGCACAATCCGCACAACTTGCGCGGCTTCTACGCCGCGGCCAAGCTCATGCCGCAGGCCCAGCACGTCGCGGTCTTCGATACCTCGTTCCATCACACGCTTCCGCCCAAGGCATTCCTCTATGGCCTGCCCTACGCCTACTACACCCGCGACAAGATCCGCCGTTACGGCTTCCACGGCACCTCCCATCGTTACGTCAGCCAACGTGCGGGAAGCGCCTCGAAAGTCATTACCTGCCATCTCGGCAACGGTGCTTCCGTCTGTGCCGTGGATCACGGTCGATCGGTCGATACCTCCATGGGCTTTACCCCGCTGGAAGGACTTCTGATGGGCACTCGTTGCGGAGACGTCGACCCCAGCGTAGTCCTCGCGCTCCTGGCCGAAGAAGGAGCCAGCGCCCACGGCGTGGAAGAACTCCTCAACAAACAAAGCGGCCTGCTCGGCCTTTCGGGTCTATCGCAAGACATGCGGACACTGCTCGCTCAGCGCGGGAGCGGCTCCGGACGCGCCGCTATGGCCATAGAAGTGTTTACTTACCGCATTCGCAAATACATCGGTGCTTATTGGGCGGTACTGAATGGGGCGGACGCCATCGTCTTCACTGGCGGCATCGGTGAAAATGCCGCCGCCGTACGCGCCGAAGCCTGCGCAGGTCTCGAAACGTTCGGCATTGAGATCGACCCGGCGGCAAATGAAGTCACCATCGGCATTGAAGGGACGATCCATCGAGGGAGGATTCCAATCTGGGTGATTCCCGCTAACGAAGAACTCCTGATCGCCCGCGATACCGAACAGTGCGTGCAGTCACTCTGACATCAGTTTGGTTCGCGCTTCGGCCAGCGCCAATTTGGCTTCCGGCCCCACGGTCGGATAGTCGGTTGCCACTTCGAGAATCGTTGTCGTCAGGATCTCGGCCACCGCCGCCCGGGCGACATACTTGTGGTCAGCCGGAATGATAAACCACGGAGCGTGCTTCGTGCTGGTCGCCTCCAGCATGTCGTCATAGGCCCGCATATAGTCATCCCAGTAGCGCCGTTCGGCCAAGTCGCCCAACGAAAATTTCCAATTTTTTTCCGGGGTGTCCAATCGCTCCAGAAAACGCCGCTTTTGCTCTTCCTTCGATACGTTCAAAAAAATCTTGATAATTTTCGTACCATTCCGGGCCAAGTGCTGCTCGAAGTTGTTGATGTCCTCATATCGTTCCTTCCAAATCGCTTTGGTCACCATCTTGGGCGGCAACTTCTGTTTGCCCAATATCTCTGGATGCACTTTCACTACGAGCACTTCTTCGTAGTGGGATCGATTGAAGATCGTGATGTGCCCGCGTGGCGGAGCGACCTTCATACAGCGCCATAAAAATGAGTGATCCAACTCCTCCACCGAAGGGGCCTTAAAGCTATGCACGCTGCATCCCTGGGGGTTCAAGCCGCTCATCACGTGCTTCACCAAACCGTCTTTCCCCGCCGCATCCATGGCCTGGAGCACCACTAGGATGCTCGACTCGTCTTTGGCGTAGAGTTTTCCCTGAGCCTCATAAAGCCGCTCCAGGTTGGCCGCCATCGTTTTCTCGACATCTTCCTGAGCGGTCTTGCCCTCGGGTTGCCAGGCCGGATTATGGTCCTTCAGCCGGATCTTCTTCCCCGGTTTCACGCGGAATTTTTCAATACGCTTTGGATCGAGCATTGCTGGGAGGATACTACACTCGAATAAGGAAATGCTTTTGCTTGCCGCGTTACTTCTCGAAACTCTCTTGCGCCTGGTCGCCCTGCAGCCCGACGTAGCCTTCGATCGGGCGCCCGAACTGCGCGCCGCCCCGTGGCGCGATCGAGTGCAGCGAGAGGCCTTTTTGGCGCTCGCATCGAAGGATCCTCCGGCGGCCCATCGCCGCATCCGCTCTGTGCTGGAACGCGATTGGCTCGCCGATCTCCCCTTCACGCTCGCCCTCGAACAAGCCTTCGCGCTCCCCGATTCGCAGGGCCGCCGATTGCTCGAGCGGGCCGCCCGCCGTCAGCCGGAAGCGGCGCTGCGGGAAGCGGCCACATGTCTCCGCTTCTCTTACGGTCGCGCCATATTATCTGCCGCAATCGCCGAAGCGCCCACCGAAGCCGCCCTGCTTGCGCAGCGTCTGCCCGCCCTCGCCGAGCTTGTCTCGTTTCGTGACCCCGTCACCGCCGCCTTCGCTTTCAAGAATCGGCCCCCCGGAGACTCCCGCCTGGCTGCGCTGCTCGATGCCTATCGCGAAGACCCCTCCCCTTACTGGCAGCGCGCCGCCGCCTCCGAAGCAGCCGATTTTTTTCGGGTCCTTCATCAGTCCGGCCTCGCCGCTTTGGGTCCGCTAACGGGCTCGCAACGTCTTACCCTGGCCGCCCTGGCCCGCTCCGAAGACGAAGTGGAACTCGTTCCCGCCTTACTGCTGCAAGGCGACCCCGCCACGCTGCCCGCCCCTCTTCTCCGCCGTGTCATGGCCCTCGCCGCCCATCTCGACCGCTTCTCTAGATTTGACCAACGGCCTCTCATCGACAGAGCCTGCCGAGGTGTAACGTCGCTCTCCGAGGCCCTTGATGCGGCTACGATCCTGGGTGCCACGACGTACCGGCCCGCCCTGGGGGACTCCGTTTTCGCCCGTCTGCTATCGGCGGCTTCCTCGGTTGGCCCTCTCGTGCTGGGGCCTTCGATCCTGGAACGCTACGTCTTCCCTAACGACGACGACGGCGTCGAGTCCTACGACAGCTTCCGCTCCTCCTACGCCGGGGACTCCGCCTGGCAATGGAAGGAAGCCGACGGCGTTGTCCAAGTAACGAGCAAAGCCATCACCATCGTGGCCAACGTTCCTATGGACATCGTTAAGTTCCCCGATCGTACTCAGGACGCCGAGGACCGTCGCCGCCTGGTGGAAACGTTGCTCCCCCGGCCCCCCGAAGTCCTTGTCCATCGCGGGCACGACTACCACGTGCCGCGTACACTTCCCCTGATTCCTCGTTCCGCGAAACTAATCTTTCTCGGCAGTTGCCGGGGTACCCAGGCTCTCGCCGACATCGTCGACGCCGCGCCCAACGCCCAGATTGTAGCCACCCGCGGCATCGGCACGAAAGAGGTGAACGACCCGTTTTTGAAGGCAATGAACCGTCACCTCTTGCGCAGCGCCGGGCGGCTCGACTGGCCCGCGCTGTGGAAGGATCTGCGCGCCACCCTCGGCGACAACGAGCGCTTCCGTGACTACGTCTCCCCGCCGGACAACGCCGCGGCAAACTTTCTGGCTCGCTACTACGCCTACCTCGATTCCTTGTGACGAATCCCTAGCCCGAGCGTCTTGCGCGCATAGGCCACGCCCCGTTCCACGTGGTCCCGCTGCTGATACTGCACCGCCGCCAGAAACTGCGGCGCAATCGGTTGACCATACAGATCTTCGGTCACCACATGCCCTTCGTACGGGCCGCCTCGCTTGGCCAGCGCAAGGAACCGGGCGAAATCCTTCGCCTTCGCCTCCGGATACAGATCCCAAAACTTAGGATCGAATATCGGTAACACTTGCGGTGGCCGTCCCGTGATGGGCTTCACGTAGATGTGGACGCCCGTGGCTAGCTCCCGCACCCTAGCGACCACCTTGACAAAATCGACGTTCCCTTCGCCCAACGGAACCCACTGCACCGCGATTCCCTTGGGATGTTCATAGACCACCGAGTCTCGCAAATGCACTGTTACCGCCAGCGGAGCCAGCGTCTCCACCGATTGGAGAGGATCCTCCATAACAAACACCGGGTTGCCGGTGTCGAGATAGCTGCCCACCGTATCGGTTCCGGCGGCTTCGATCAACCGCTTCATCTCCCACCCTTGCAGGTCTTTGTGGAACTCCAGGCCGATCTTCATCCCGGCGTCTTTCAACTCGCTCTTTACACTGCGAAAAATCGTCAGCGCGGTCTCGGTGTGCTGTTCAATCGAGCCTGTCGGAAGGTGCTCGCGATCGCTTGCCAGGAGCGCTCGAATGATCGGTGAACCCATGGCGGCGCCACGGGCGATCTCTCGTTTGAGCTTCGTGACTTCATCCGCGATGCCCGCCCGGGTCTTCGGCAGAATAGTCCCGCCGCCGGTTTCCAGGTGCAGGTGCAACTCCTTGGCCCGCTGCCGCACCCACTTCCAATGTGCGGGGTCGTATCGTCCGGGGTCGCTCGAATCCTGCAGGAAAATCGCGTCCAGCCGCTGGGCCGCGCAGTAGTCGAGCAGCTGAGCATCCGTCCACCGCAGCGACCGAAGGCAGTACGTATTGATGCCCAGCGGGATTGGGCCCGGCATCGCAGCGGAGGCTGCGGTAGCCGCGCCGAGGGTAGTCAGAAAATCACGACGAAACATAGAGTCTCCCAATCTAACATGGGCGGCTTGAGTGATAGACTCTGTTACATGATGGCTCGGTTCGGCTGCCTTTTTCTTCTCGCTGGCGCGATCTCCGCGCAAGATCTCAAAATCAATATTGGTCCTAGCCCGGGGCAAGTTTTGCA
>JBKJLJ010000915.1:0-5598 GCA_046597015.1 Bryobacteraceae bacterium | reverse complement strand
GGGCCTCGCCCGGGAAGGCGGAAAGCCATCCTGCAACCGAGCCTGCCATCGGGATAGGGGGAAGTCGCACGACTCCGCCCTTCCCACACCACGGGACAGGCGAGTCCGCATCCCGCGGGTTCAGCGATCAGCGCTCGAGCAATCTCGGGGTCCCGAGCGAGTCTAAGTAGGCATTCGGCATTGAGATGGGAAGCCCGGGCCAGTCAGCCAGCCGCCGCCGCAGGTCCATATCCACCACCCTGCGGTAGCCGGCAGCGATGTACTCCTGCGCCTGCTCTACGGCCTGATGGGCGCGGCGCCTAGGACGAAACCAACTGTTCGCAGATTCTCGGGCTTTCCGTCCCGCGCTTCGCCGTGAGCGTTTCGGTCCCTTCCCCAGGGCCGTTCGGGGCTTCACCCCTATCTCGGCACAAAAGAAAAGGGGCCGGCACCCTCCGGCTCCGGCCCCTCCCGCGCGATGCTCCGCTCGGAATAGGAATTCGATGTGGCTAAAACACTCACCAGCACAGAGCGGCCATCCCGTCGTTCCTAGCGAGTAGGGGCCGGCACCCTCCGACTCCGGCCCCTGCTGCGCTTTCCTCCGCCACTTAGTTCGCCGCGGGCGGCTTACCAAGCACCTTGCCAATCACCTCGCCAGAAACCACCAGCTCAACCCGGCGGTTCTGCTGGCGCCCCTGCGCTGTGTCATTCGACGCTACCGGCATCGCTTTCCCAAAGCCCTTAGAGCTTACGGAACCGCCCGCCATCCCGGCTTGAGTCAAATAATCCCTCACGGCCTCACCGCGCCGCTCGGACAACTTTTGGTTATACTCATCCGAACCCACGCTGTCCGTGAATCCTTCCACATCCAACCGGAGACCCGGATGTCCAGAGATAATACCCGCTACCTTAGCCAGCTTCTCCCGCGCCAACGGCCGCAGCGTGAACTTGTCGGTGTCAAACAACACATCGGACATATTCACAATCAACCCCCGCGCCGTGTCCCGTGTCTGCAGAATCGCACTAAACTGCTGCAACAATTTGTTCCGCAGCTCGGCTTTCTCCCCCTCAAGCTTCGCATTTTGCTGCGCCGCGCGATCTAGCTCGGCCTGCGCCGCGGTCCGCTGCGCTTCGTTCTCGCGCTTCAGACGCTCCGCCTCCGCTGCACTGGCCGCTGCTCGGGCGTCAGCTTCCATCTTCAATTTGTCAGCTTCCAGCTTCGCGGCCGCTATCCGGGCGTCAGATTCCAACTTCAATCGGTCCGCTGCCACTGCCGCGGCAGCCGCTTGGGTCTCGTTCTCGCGCTTCAACCGGTCCGCCGCCGCTGCCGCAGCAGACGCCTGCGCCTCGTTCTCTCGCTTCAACCGGTCCGCCTCGGCCGCCGCTGCCGCGGCAATGGCGTTCTTTTCCTGCGTCATCCGCGCCGAATCCGCCTGCGCCTGCAGCCGGGCCGCTTCCGCCGCCTTGTTCACCCGATCGGTCTCCGCCAGCGCCGCCGCCCGGGCGCTTTCCGCCGTCGCTTCCCGCTCTACCGACTGCCGGCGCTCGGTCGCCAACATCTCTTCTTCCTGCCGCTTCACCCCAATCGCCCGGGCATCTTCGGCCGTTTGCACCGCTTCCCGAGCCGTCATCGTCACCGGCTTCCGTCCCGCCTTCCGCGCCTGATAGGCTTCCGCCGCGGCTAACGTCTTCTCGGCCTTCTGAAACGTCTCCGTCGCAAAACGGTCCGCGCCCATCGCCCGGGCGATTTGAACCGCGTTCCGCGCCTCATAAAGCTCCAGCGGAATCTTCGGATCCGCCTTCAACGCCAAAGGATTCGACAAACGCGCATATTGGCCCCGTTGCAAAAGCTCGTACTTGGCGTCGATCTCTTCGACTTTTCCCAACGTATCGGGCCGAACCACGTTCTCCATCACCACCAGATCGCTCGGCCGAGTCACCGAAAAGTACGGCTCCGCCGTCACGATCATCCCAAAAACCTGAAGATCCGAGCTGACGTTCAGCTTGCTCTTGGTGCCATTCAAAAGCACTTCGCCCAGGTTTACCGCTCGGCCCTCCGGGCTTATCGCCCACATCACATACGTCAAATATTCGGGACCAAACTTCGTCGCGGGTTGTAAGTCATCGAACTCCACTTCGATCTCGATATAACCCTGCTTGCTCTCCACCTTGGCCTCTCCGCGAGCCTTCTCCAGCAGGTCAGTGCCCTTGAAGTTGATCTTGGTAGCCCCGCCGCGGTGCCGGTAGTTAACGGCCTTAGCCGTTCGCGCCGTCACCGAAGTCCGAAAAATCGGGTTCGCCCCCGAAGCCATACGCTGCGCGTTTTCGGACTGTTGCGCCGTCAGCAATCCACAAGCAAGAAATAATCCAGTTATTCGTTTCATATTGATCCTTGTCAACAAATCCTTACTTTTTCGGAGTCTTCGCCGGCTCGCCCTTCTCGCGCCGCGAATACCTGTTCAACAGCGTCAACAGCGGCAAGGCCGCCTTCGGCGCCCGCATCCCCGAAGTAACAATCTGCTTATTCTCAATCTTCTTGCCGTACAACTCCCGATTGTCATCCAGGTCCTGCCGTAGCGTCGCCCCGGTTAGCGCCAACCCGGCAAACAAGCCCTGCGAGCGCGACCACGAAAGAATCTCGGCGTGCATCTGCGCGTCCGTCTGCGCCGTCGTCGTCCGGCCTACCGGACCAGCCGCCACCGATCCTTCCCCTCCCAATGTAAACTTGCTCGAAAGCAGCTTACTCACGCCCCGCTCGTTCATCACCAGCATAATCAGGTCCGTCTCGGAACCTCCAATCTGAAAACCCACACTACCGCCTTCAATCCGCACCGTACCGGGAGCCGACCAACCTACTCCACTCCGGTTCCGGCAGGACATGTAACCCTTGCCGTACTTACCGCCCACGATAAACGCCGCCGTCTTCATACCCGGCACGATCACGATGCAATGGGCATTCGATAGCATGTCTTCCGGAATTCCCTTATCGGGAGCGTTCATCACTTCAGACAGTACCGCAGTCGCCTCCTGTAACCGTTTGAAGGGTTCGTTGTCCTTCGCCAAAGCAGGAATGAGCATGGCGGACATCAGGGGAAGTGCAACAATTACCGTCGAAAAACTTTTCATGTAGGGCCTCAATTTGTCGCTAACGATCCTCCGCTTCCGGCTGATTCGCGACACCACTGGGTCTGCAATTCACACACCAACCTCAGTTGGTGTTCCTTTTCATGAGGTTAGCGGCAAGCGCCGCCCCTCCTTTACCCATCTCCGTGACGGCCCGTGGTCACGTGTCAGCGGGTTGTCACCCTCCCTGCCCTATTCCGACTGGATTATTGCCACTTCTCCACCATCACGAATGTCACATCGTCCGCCTGCGGTCGACCCTCGGTGAACTCTTCGATCGCGTTCGTTAGACGTCGCTTCATCACCTGGCTGCCAGCCGAAGCCTCGCGCCGGATAATCTCAATCAGTCGATCGTCCCCAAAAAGCTCACCCCGCGGATTCTCCGCCTTCGTCAGCCCATCGGAATAGATCATCATAATGTCGCCCCGCTCCATCCCAAAACGCCGTTGGCGATAGGTCGCAAAGTCGAACATCCCAAGCATGTACGCGTCCGACACCAACGCTTCAATCTTGCCCGTCGCCGCCCGAAAGAGATATACCGGGGTGTGCCCCGCGCTGATAAACCTACCGATCCCCTCTGGGCTCAGCACATACAAAAACAACGTCACAAATTGCGCCGGCAAACTCCGTTCGCACAATAGTCGATTCACCCGGTTCAACGCTTCGTGCGGCTCCGTACCCGACCGGAGCTCCATGTTCAACGCCCCCAGCACCATCGAACTAAACAACGCCGCGGGCATTCCCTTCCCCGATACATCGGCCAGCACTCCCAGCCATTCGCGCGAACGCAACTGCAGAAAATCGTAAAAATCACCGCCCAAAGAGCGCGTCGGCTGATTAAACGCCTGAATATGAAAATTCTCGATTACAGGCACCGATCGCGGCAGCAGGCTCTGCTGGGTCTGCTGGGCCAAGCCCAACTCGCGTTGGTTCTGCTGCTGTTCCACGATCGCCTGCAGTCGAAGCTCTTCCCGGCTCTCTTCCAGTTCACGAACCGTTTCTTCCAGTACCCTGCCATAATGCTTGGCCGCCAAATGCAATAGCCGAACCTCCAAAATGTTATGGACGCGAGCCCGTAGCTCCGCAATATCGAACGGCTTACTCAGGAAATCTTTCGCCCCGGCCGCCAAAGCGCGCAGCTTATGGTCCGGCTGGGCCGTGATCACCAGTACCGGTAAGTAGCCATCCGCCTCCATCGCCTGCAACGCCTCCATCACCTCGAAACCATCCAGCCCCGGCATCTGCAGGTCCAGTAGAATCAGGCTGTAGTGGTTATTCCGATGGAGCAAGCAAACTTCTTTCGGATCCGTCGTCGAATGGACCGCCGTATAGCCTGCCACCCGCAAAATACCCTCCACCAGAGCAATATTGGCATTCAAATCGTCAACGATCAGAATCTTGGCATTAAGGATATCCGCCGGGGTGATGACTGGGGTGGCCAATGCAGTGGCCGATGCGATACTCAAGAAACCACTTCCAGGGGTAAGTTCTCGCCCGTCCCTAAGGCGAGCGCCACGTCGAGCGTCTCCATCAGTTCTCCCAGTTGAATTGGCTTCGTCAGATACCGGAAGAACCCGGCCTCCATCCCCTTCTCCACATCGCGCGGCATCGCATTCGCACTCAACGCTACCACTGGAATGCCCGCCGTCGCCGGGTCCTCTCGCAGAATCCGCAGCGCTTCAATCCCGCTAATCCCGGGTAGATTAATGTCCATTAAAATCACATCGGGACGGTGCGTCCGAGCCAGTTGAACCCCCACCCCGCCATCCCTCGCACTCAGCAATCGAATATCTGTCCGGCGCTCCAGCAGCCGTTCCACCAGTTTCAGATTCGCCGGATTGTCTTCCACATAAAGAATCGTCCGTGCCTTCGGCAACGCCGAAAACTGCTCCGCGATCACGATCGAGACCGGAGCTAGAGGGATCGGTTGCGCCCTCTCATCTCCCGCCAACTTCAATTCAAACCAAAACACGCTGCCCTCGCCCACCCCACTCTCCACCCCAATCCTGCCCCCCATCAGCTCCACCAATCGCTTACTCATCACAAGGCCTATGCCAGTTCCTTGCACCGTACTCAACTCCTGGCCCAGCCGATTGAAGGGCTGAAAAAGCTGCGCCTGCTTCTCCAGCGAAAGCCCCTTGCCGTTGTCCCGCACGCTAACGCGAACCGTCTCCCCTTCGCACACCGCATACTCAACCGCCACCGTCCCCCCGGCCCGGCCATACTTAATGGCGTTCGAAAGCAGATTGATCAGCACCTGCTTCAAGCGCGTCCGATCAGCCTCCACCAGACACGGCGCATCGAAATACGGAAACGTCATCGTCACCTCCCGCTTCTGCGCCTGAAGCTCGCTCATCGCCTGGCCCTTTCGGTGGAGCCGATATCGCTGGGGGAGACTATGACCGAATGCCAGGCGATGAGCGAGCTTCAGGCGCAGAAGCGGGAGGTGACGATGACGTTTCCGTATTTCGATGCGCCGTGTCTGGTGGGGGCTGA
>JBKJLJ010000881.1:0-9077 GCA_046597015.1 Bryobacteraceae bacterium | reverse complement strand
ACCGGCTGCGGTCCAGCCGGCGGCTATAACGCTGTACGCTGAAGGCGGATCGACGCTCACCGGGTTCAGGGCAAGCGTCACCAAGGAGCGGGTTTGTTACGAGGAAAAACAGCGATTGTGACGGGTGCCAGCCGCGGAATTGGACGAGCGATCGCCCTGCGCCTCGGCCGCGAGGGAGCTAATCTAGTGCTGTGTGCACGGGACCGCGCCGCGCTGACTGAGGTAGCCGCCGAGGTCGGAGACAACGCCTGCGTTATGGCGATGGACCTACGGGAAATCGGTGCAGCCCCGAGGGCCGTCGCTCAGGCCATGGCCGAGTTTGGGAGCCTCGATATCCTCGTCAACAACGCGGGAGCAACCAAGCGCGGGGAGTTTCTCACACTTACGGAGGAGGATTGGATGGATGGCTATGCCCTGAAGCTGCACGGGGCGGTCCGACTGGCAAGAAGCGCCTGGCCGGAACTGGCCAAGGGCGGTGGGTCCGTCGTCAACATCGCCGGAGTTGGGGGGAAAACGCCCGGAGCCGAGTTCACGATCGGCGGCAGCGTCAATGCGGCGGTGCTCTCGTTCACCAAGGCTCTGGCGGACGTCGGAATTCGCGATGGGATCCAGGTGAACGCGATCAACCCCGGAACGGTACGCACCGATCGATTTGAAAAACGGCTGGACGGATTAGCCGCCGAGAAGGGGCTGAGCCGGGAGGCAGCGGAAGGCTGGTTCGTCGCTAGTCAACGGGTGACGCGGGTCGGAGAGCCCGCTGATATCGCCGGGTTAGTCGCTTTTCTGGTCGGCCCCGATGGACGATTCCTCCATGGCGCGCTGATCGACATGGACGGTGGAGCCACAAAGTCTCTGTAGCGAGAACGAAACAGCAACTTCACGTCATTGCAACATGGGCGCGATAGTCTTGCCACGGAACCCATGAATCTAAATACTCTCTCTCTTCCATTCGCGGCCCTCTGCCTGCCGCTCGGCCTTCTGGCCCAAGCTCCTTTTGACATAGCCTTGATCGGCGATACCCCCTACGGCGTGGCGGCAGAACCCCGCTTTGAACGCGTCATTGCCGACATCAACCGTCAGAACGTCGAGTTCACCGTCCACATCGGCGACACCAAAAGCGGTTCCACCCGCTGCGACGATACCCACTACACCCGGGTCCTCAACTGGTTCAACAGCTTTCAAAAGCCTCTCCTCTATTCAATCGGCGACAACGAATGGACCGACTGCATGCGCGCCAACAATGGCGCTTATAACCCGCTGGACCGGCTGGCCATGGTTCGCAAAACCCTCTTCGCGGGTAACATGAGCTTAGGGCAGCGCCCGATCCCCCTGATCAAGCAGTCCGTCGATCCCAAGTACGCTCTTTACGTCGAAAACGCAATGCTGGTCAAAGCGCCGGTCGTGTTTGTAACGATCCACGCCCCGGGCAGCAACAACAACCTGGAGTACAAGCTCAACCAGGGAGCACCGAATCCCTTCTATGACCAGGACAAAGAATTCTTCGCGCGGAACGCGGCCAATATCGCCTGGCTGCGCCAAGCGTTCAAGACCGCGAAGGATTCGAAGTCGCTCGGCTTGATGATCTTCGTGCAGGCCAATATGTTCGAAGCGTTCTTCGAAGAAGTCGTCGGCCCGACGCGCAGCGGCTTTGAGGAGTTCATCTCGGTGTTGCGGTCGGAGACAAAGGCCTTTGCGGGCGAAGTGGTGATGGTCTCGGGCGACAGCCACTATATGCGTGTAGACAAGCCTTTGACCGATCTTTACCCCGCCTGCACCGCCGCCACGGGACCTTGTAAGCCTTTCGATGCGGCGCTCGACGCCCGGGGCAGTCGTGTACTGAATTTCACCCGCGTCGAGGTACCGGGCTCGGCCGACGTGCATTGGGCGCTCTGCCATATACGGCCTAACGAGCGCAACCTCTTCCAGTTCGAGTTCATGATCATGCCCCCCGCCGCCGCCGCCGGACCCAGCGCCGTCGTTACCCAGCCAGGTAGCACCATGGCCGTCACCACCGTTGACTCGACCGGACTTCTGACACTCGATGCCAGTCAGTCCAGCACGACCAATGGCGGTGATCTGAGCTACTCCTGGTCTTCCGCGCAAGGGTACCCCGTCGCCGGCATTACCCGGGGCGACACGGCGATGGCAACGTTTCAGTTTGTGTCGCGAGGAACCTACCAGGTAGCCGTCACGGTAACCGATCGGACCGGCACCACGAGCACCTCGGCGGTGACGGTCCGTTATCAGTAGCGTAAGCTGTCGGTGTGGGAGTCGCGGTAAGCCGGGAAGAGTTTGAACAGATCGTGGAGCGGGCGATTGCGGGGATCCCCGCCCGTTTCCGAGCTCGTATGGAGAATCTATCGGTATCGGTGGAAGCTTGGGGACCGGGCCGGGATTTGCTTGGCTTGTACGAAGGCCGGCCCTTGACCGAACGAAGCGTCAGCGACGGGTTCGCCCCGCCGGACCGCATTCGCATTTTCCAGAAGCCACACGAAGAAATGGCTCGCAGCCGCAGTGAGTTGGAGCATACCGTGGCCGACACGGTTTGGCACGAAGTGGGTCACTACTTTGGTTTGAATGAGTTTGAAATCGCGCGGGTAGAAGCCCGGCGCGGACGTTTGCGCGCGCTGCGAGGGCGCGCAAAGACATATAATACGAGGCGATGATGAGAAGATTTTTTATTTGCACGCTGATGCTGGTGGCCGCGCTGAACGTCTCCGCCAAAGACAAGGCCGAAAAAGGGTTCAAGTCGCTCTGGAACGGTAAGGACTTCACCGACTGGAAGAAGGCGACCGAAAACGAAGCCACGTTCTCGATCAAGGACGGGGCAATTGTGGCCAATGGGCCGCGCGCCCATCTGTACTACGCCGGCAAGGTCGGCAACCACGATTTCAAGGATTTTGAGCTCAAGGTCGACTGCATGACCTTGCCGAATTCGAACGGTGGAATCTACTTCCACACGGCTTATCAGGAAAAGAACTGGCCGGACAAGGGGTTCGAGGTGCAGGTGAACAACTCGCACACCGATTGGCGTCGCACCGGCGGCCTGTACGGCGTAGCCGACCAGAAAGCGAAGATGGCCGAAGACGGTAAATGGTTCACCGAACATATTGTCGTTAAGGGCGATACCGTGAAGATCTACGTCGACGGCAAGCTGTCTTCGGAGTGGACGCAGCCCGCCGGATGGGAATATCCGCAGGGCAAGGGCCGCAAGCTCGGCACCGGAACATTCGCGTTGCAAGGTCACGATCCGAAGTCCACCGTCATGTACAAGAACATCCGCGTGAAGTTCACGAAGTAGCAGAAGTTGCAATCCGGCCGGAAGGCGGGTAGACTGAGAAGTTGCAGCGCATCCGTGCGCTTGCGCGGGATGCGCCTGTCTCCCTTAAACCGGCCGCGCAGCCTTTCAATGGAATTCTATTAAGAACGAGGAAAGTCATGTACGCAGTAGTAGAAAACGGTGGCAAGCAGTATCGTGTGTCGCTAGGGGAGACCGTCCGATTCGAGACGATGCCCGGCGAAGTGAACGGACCGGTGGATCTGGGTCGTGTGTTGGCCGTGGTGTCCGACGATGGCGAAGTGAAAACGGGCAAGGATGTCGCGGGCGCGAAAGTGACCGGAATCTTGGTAGAAAATGACCGCGGTCCCAAGGTGATCGTGTTCAAGTTCAAGCGGAAGAAGCAGTATCGGCGAACGATCGGACATCGGCAGAACTACTCTGCCGTGAAGATCGATTCGATTCAAGCGTAAGGAAGTCAGAGTAAACCATGGCATCAAAAAAAGGTCTAGGCTCCAGTAAAAACGGGCGCGATTCTAATGCGCAGCGACTGGGTATCAAGCGTTTCGGCGGCGAGTTGGTTCCGGGCGGTTCCATTCTCGTTCGGCAGCGCGGGACACCCTACAAAGCGGGCGATAACGTAGGTCGCGGCAAAGATGACACGCTTTTTGCGTGTGTCACCGGCATCGTAGAGTTTCGTGACAAAGGGCGGATGGGGAAGTTCATTTACATCAACCCGGTTAAGGTCGACGCAAACTAGTTTGTTGTTTCTTAGTTAGAACCCGAAGCCGCCCCCTCCGGGCGGCTTTCGTTATTTGTGATTGGCGTTTGTCTTATGTTTATTGATGAAGTAAAGATCTATGTGAAAGCCGGCGACGGCGGAAACGGCTGTATGGCGTTTCGGCGGGAGAAGTTCGTCCCTCGCGGTGGCCCCAGCGGCGGCGACGGAGGGCGCGGCGGTAGCGTCATCATGGTGGCGAGCGAGCACCGGAACACGTTACTCGAACTCCGCTACAATCCTGAGCACAAGGCAGAACGAGGCAAGCACGGAGAAGGGTCCAACTGCTCCGGACGGCACGGTGAAGACCGGCAGGTGGATGTCCCCGTCGGCACGATGGTTTATGACTGGAAGTCGGCCGAGTTGTTGTATGACTTCACCAAGGCTGGCGAAAAGTTTGTGATCGCCAAGGGCGGGAAAGGCGGACGCGGCAACCAGCATTTCGCCACGGCTTCGCACCAAGCCCCGACCGAACACGAACCCGGAACGCCGGGGGAAGAGAAGACCCTGCGTCTGGAGCTGAAGATTCTCGCCGACGTCGGCTTGGTCGGATTCCCGAACGCCGGTAAGTCGACCCTGATTTCCCGCGTATCGGCGGCCCGGCCGAAGATTGCTGACTACCCGTTCACCACGCTGGAGCCGCAGTTGGGGGTTGTTCCGATGCCCGACGAACGCAGCTTTGTCGTCGCGGATATCCCGGGCTTGATTGAGGGTGCGCACGAAGGTCATGGCCTCGGCATCCAGTTCCTGAAGCACATTGAACGGACACGGGTGCTGGTCCACATGGTGGATGTCAGCGATGTGACCGGACGGGATCCGCGGAGCGACTTCGAGATCATCCTGAACGAGTTGGCCAGTTTCAGCGACGAGCTGCCGAAGAAGCCGATGATCGTCGTAGCGAGCAAGGTAGACGCGGCGCAGGACCCGGATCGTATCGCCGCGGTGAAGGCGATTGCAGCCGAGCACGGCATGCAGTTTCTCGAAATCTCGAGCGCTACCGGACAAGGCCTTGAGGAGTTGAAGTTCATCCTCGCCGCCATTGTCCACCCGCCCAAGGTCATCGAAGCCAAGGATGACGGAATCGCTTACATGCCGTACGATCGGCTCTAGGCCGGAACTACTTCGCGACGGCGAAGAACTGTTGGTTCGATAAGTTGCGATAGACGCTGCCGGCTACTTGGGCAGCGACCGGGCCGTTGACCGGCTTGCCGCCGGTCAGCAAAACAACGACGACCAGCTTGTTGTGCCCGACTTCATTGAAGCTCCCAAACCATCCGAGGTGGGTGGGGGTGGCGCGATCGGTACAGGTTCCGGTTTTGCCCAGGATCGGTTCGTTCGCGTCATACTGAGCACGTCGAGCGGTCCCATGATCAACGGCTGCCATCATGCCGGGCTTGACGTCGGGAATCTCATTCTGAATCGCTAAGTGACGCTTCACCTTGGGCGCGAAGCTCTCGAGCTGCTGCTTTGTCCGGGGATACTGCAGATGGTAGAGCGTGCCGCCATTGGCGATTGCCGAAAGCAGGGAAGCCAGTTGCAAGGCCGTCAGTTGGATACCCTCGCCGAAGCTCGTCATCATCCCTACCCCACCAAACTTGGGGGGCTCCGACGCGAGTACACCAGGGAACTCGCCTTCAATATTGAGCCCGGCTCGCTCGCCTAAACCGAGCATTTTGGCGTAAGCGTGAACTCGGTCAAACCCAAGATCGGTGCCGACTCGGGCGAAATAGGGGTTATTGGAGTGCGCCAGCGCTTCGGTCAAGTTCATCGTCGTGCGACGGCCGAGGCGCAGCACAGTATTCTTCTCGATGATGCCTTCTTTGAGGCCGGCAATGGCGGTCACAATCTTAACGGTCGAACAGGGCTGGAAACCGCTGCCGAGGGCCAGTTTCTGATTCACGATGGTCAACAGACGTCCGGTCTGCGGATCGGCCACGACAACGCTTCCGTTATATGGACCAAGGGCATCGACGGCGGCGCGCCGCACGATCAGATCCTCGCCATTGATGACATCACCCAGAGCCGAATCGGCGAAGGTTGGCTCCAGCCATGGACCTCCCGCTACATTATTTGGGACCGATTTTCTAGCGACGCCATTCGCAGGCTGCCTCGCAGCGGAGGATTTACTTCTCGCTGCACTCTTGGTTGCCGACCGAACAGGGCCTGCTTTTTTGGCTCTACTAGAAGCCGGTACTGCAAGTAAGAGGTTAGTCTGACCAAGAAAGATCAAGAAAACCAGGAAGATACGCATTCTGACTGTGCCCTCGGCAATGAAATCGGGCTGTTGGTACTGGGTCAACGATTCTGCTAGTATCCGGGACTGATTCGCAATTGTCAACCCAACACTCCCTCTCCTTATCGACCAAACAACCTGGAATTGTTAGGCGGCGGTCCAACCGCCATCGATCGTGATGACGCTGCCATTGACGAAGGCCGCCTCGTCGGAGGCAAGATATAGGGCCAAATGAGCGATCTCGTCGGGTTTCCCCAAGCGGCCAATCGGCTGGCGGGTATTGAGTTCGGCCCGGGTTTTCTCGATTTCGTGGGCATGGTACTTCTGTAAATACTGGGCCACGAAGGGAGAATCCACGGTGCCGGGGCAAATGGCGTTGACGCGAATCTGCGTCGGGTAGTCCACGGCGAGTTGGCGGGTCATCGCGATGACCGCGCCCTTGGTGGCGCAATAAGCGTAGCGACGCTTCACGCCAATCAGCCCAGCGACGGAGCCGATATTGACGACTTTTCCGCCGGAGGCCAGCAGCAGGGGCATCGCGTATTTCGTAATCAAGAAGGGACCCGTGACATTGACCTTCATCAGCCGCTCGAAATCGGCGAGGCCGGTCTCCTCTACGTTACCGACGAGCCCGATGCCTGCATTATTAACAAGGATGTCGAGTTCGGGGAGGCTTGCGAAAACCGCTTGCACGGCGGATTCGCTCGTGACGTCACAGTGAACCGCCTGCCCCGAAAGTTCAGCGGCCAGGGCTTCCGCCTTAGGCAAATCAATGTCGGCGACGACGACTTTCGCGCCGGCGTTGGCGAGAACGCGGCAGGTGGCTTCACCGATGCCACTAGCGCCGCCGGTGACTAAGGCGACGCGTCCATCTAATCGGAAGGGAGTACTCATGCTCTCGCGATTGTACTATCGGGAGCGAGGAGCGCGGGGTAGTTGGTATCATCTTCCCCATTGAGACCTCGTTTATGAGCCAAAAGAAGCATAAGCCCTACGTTCCCGAAGACATGAAGATGACTGAATTCACCGTGGCAGCGGTGGCGATCGGTCTCGTGATGAGTGTGGTGCTAGGGGCGGCGAACGCGTACCTGGGTTTAAAGGCTGGCATCACGATTGCCGCGACCTATCCAGCGGCCGTGATCGGCATGGCGCTCCTGCGGGCCAAACGGGGCACGATTCTGGAAGAGAACCTGGCCCGGACGGCCGGGTCGATCGGGGAGTCGATTGCGGCGGGCGCGATCTTCACGCTGCCGGCGTTCGTGATTTCGAAGAGTTGGCCGGCTTTTGACTTTGAACACGCTTACCTGAAGTCGACGGCGTTGATGCTCGTCGGCGGGGTGCTGGGCGTTCTGTTCGTCTCGCTGGTGCGGCGGGCGCTCGTCGAGGACGACGAACTTCCCTTCCCCGAGTCGGTGGCGGCAGCCGAGATCCACAAGGCCGGACAGACGGCGTCGGGCGCCGCCAAGTACCTGTTCTACAACATGCTGACGGGAGCGGGCATTTATTTGGCCGGAGTGATGAAGCTGTTCGACCCGGACCATACGCTCTTTTTTCCGATCGGGCAACTGGGCAAGAGCACGCTGAAACTGGGGGGCGACAAGTTCGTCGCGACGGGCGGATTCACGGTCGCCGCGGCACCGTCGATCAGTCCTGCCTATATCGGCGTCGGCTACATCATCGGCCCGCGCCTGGCGGCGCTGAACTTTGCCGGCGGCGTACTGGCCTGGGGCCTGTTCATTCCGCTGCTGATGTACTTTCTCGGCCCGAATCTAGCCCAGTTTGTACCCGCGAACGAGTTGACGGGCGGATGGACGGCGACGGCTAACGCCGTGTGGCGATACATCGTCCGGCCGATCGCGGTGGGCGGGATGTTGGTGGGCGCGGGGTACACGCTGTTCCGGATGCGAAAGAACCTGATCGGCGGCTTGAGCAAGGCGATCAGCGAACTGCGCAGCGGCGGGCCAGCGCCGGGCACGGTGGGCCGGACCGAGCAATATATGAGTTTTAAGGTCGTGTTCGCCCTCATCGGGGTAACCTTCCTGGCGATGATTGGGGTCTACACCTACTTCGCGGGTGAGGTTTGGATCGCGGCGATTGCGGCGGTCGTAATGCTGATCACCGGGTTCCTCTTCACGACGGTTTCAGGGTCGCTCGTCGGCTTCATCGGTTCGTCGAACAACCCGATCTCCGGGCTGACGTTGTCGACGCTGTTGATCGCGGCGTTGCTGATGGTGTCGCTGGGAGTGAACGGACCGCAGGGCGTGGCGACCGTCTTGGCGGTGGCGGCGGTGGTTTGCGTCGCCGCGGCCGTGGGCGGCGAGTTGCTGCAGGACTTCAAAGCGGGCTACATTTTGGGCGGCACGCCGCGGACGATTCAATGGGTGGAGTTGCTGTCGGTGGTCGTATCCTCGCTCGTCATGTTCTTCCCTGTGATGTACCTGCATGAAGCGAACATTAAGCAGGGCGGCATCGGGTTCGGCGATGCGAAGTTGCCGGCACCGCAGGCGGGCTTGATGGCGCTGATCGCGCAGGGCATCGTGGGTGGCGAGATGGCGTGGCCGCTCGTCGTGATGGGAATCTTCATGGGGATCGGGATGATCCTGTTGCAGGTGAAGAGCCCGATGCTGGTGGCGGTGGGGATGTACTTGCCTTTTGCGACGACTTTCGCGATTTTCGTCGGCGGATGCCTGCGCTCGGTCACGGACCACCTCAGCGCGCGCGCCGGGCACAACGAAGCGCAGAAGGCCCGCATCGAGAATACCGGCGTCCTCGTCTCCTCCGGCCTCATC
>JBKJLJ010000724.1:0-4761 GCA_046597015.1 Bryobacteraceae bacterium | reverse complement strand
GCGAGGAAGCGCCAGGGCGGCGGCCAGATTCTCGGCGGCGCGGGCGTTGGGATGGGGAGCCAAATCGAGAATCGCTTCCGGCCGGAGGGCGCGGGCCTGGTCGGGGGCGGTGCAGATGAGTTCGTCGACGACGGGGAAGAGAATGGAGGTGACCTCTTCAAACGCCTTGTCGCGCATGGTGCCGAAGATCATGCCGATGCGGCGGCCGGCGTGGAACTTTTGGATGTAGCGAGCAAGCGCTTGGGCTCCAGCGGGGTTATGCGCGCCGTCAAGGATGATCTCCGGATGCTGGCTGATACGCTCCAGGCGGCCCGGCCAAATGGCGGTGGCCATACCGGCGAGGGGGACTCCCCGGAGTTGCAGGGCGCGCGCCGCGGTGCGCGCGTTCTCCCACTGGTGCTCGCCGGCCAAAGGGCAGCGGACTTCGACGCCGTCGAAGCGCAGCGTGCTGCCGTACGCATCAGCCGAGACGACTTCCATCACGACTTCGGCGGAGCGGTGGAGGTCGGCACCGACCTCTTGGCCGCGAGCGCCGATGACCGCTGTAGCCTGGGCTCGTTGTTGGGCGATGACGGCGGGGACCCCTGGCTTCAAGATGCCGGCCTTCTCGCCGGCGATGGCTGCGATGCTCTTGCCGAGCCAGGCTTCGTGGTCGAAGTCGATGGGGGTGATGACGCAGAGTTCGGGGTGCACGAGGTTGGTGGCGTCCAGTCGGCCGCCGAGGCCGACTTCGACGATGGCGCATTCGACGCCCCGGGCGGCAAAGACGAAGAAGGCCATGAGCGTGACGGTTTCGAAGTAGGACGGGTGGGTCTCCAGCTTTCCTTCGTCGATCAGCCGCTCGGAGACGGCGTGAACGGCAGCAAAGGCGTCGGCGAACTCGGCGCTGCTGACGGGCACACCATTGATCTGAATCCGCTCCGTGGGCTGGACGAGGTGGGGGGAGGTGTAGAGGCCCGTCTTAACGCCGGTGGCGCGGATCGCGGCTTCGATCAGGGCGCAGGTGGAGCCTTTGCCGTTGGTTCCGGCGACATGGATAACGCGAGGCTGGGAGGCCGGGAAGCCCATGGCATCCCACACGACCCCAACCTGCTCCAGGCTGAGTTTGGCCGACTTCAGCTCGTTGCCGAGCGAGTACAGGTACGCTACGCTTTCGAGGTAGTTGAGCAGTTCATGTCCTTGATGCTGGGCACTCTACCGCCTTTGTTGAGTTCCCGCATGCCAATGTTGGTTTGGTAGTAGATGCGGGAAGTCCACATCTTGGCAAGGCGAAAGAAGCGTTGGCCGGGTCCGGTGCCTTCGGTATCGAGGGTCTTCAGAATGGCCACCTGCTGGGGTTCGGTGAGCTTCGAGAACGGGGCGCTGTGCTGCTTGATGGCATAGCCGTCGAGCCAGCGGAGCCCTTCGAGAAACGCATCCCGCTGGGTGACGGGCCCGGCGGCCAGCAGGCGGTCGAGCCAACGGTTGACGAGGGCGGCCTTGGCACCGGGGGTGTCTGTTGCGGGGATGATGAGTTCGCTGAGGACGACGACCGTCTCGTTGGTGTGGCTGTCAAAGAGCTCCGGCTTCCACTCGGGGGTGGTGGAGATCTGCGCCAGCGCTGCTGGTCCAGCCACCGGGAGCGCGCTCCCAACCTGCAATAATGCACGGCGATTCATGACCCCAGTATATAGCGAGTCTCTTGCCACGATTGGGCCAGGAATCAGGAAGAATAGAGTGGATGGACCGTCGCCTCTTCCTTACTCTACCCGCTGCCGCGTTGGCGCAACGCCGGAGCGTCTTCATCCCGAGCCCGGGGAAGGGCACGGCGATCATGGCCTACGCCTTCTACACGAAGCGCAGCGGAGGCGAGATGAACTCGATCGAACAGCGCTGGAGCCGGTCGGACACGATCGACGTGGCGTATCGCCGGCGGTCGACCGACTATGGCGTGACGTGGTCGGCGCCGGAGACGATCCTGACCGGGGAAAGGCGGCCGGAGGGGATGTATCGGAAGCACCTCCGCTGCGGCTATGTCGATCCGCCGACGGGGCGATACCTTGAATTCTTCATGGAAGGGGTGTTGCCAACGGATGACCCGCTCGAAGGGATGCGGCGGTGGCAGCTCTTCTACACCTATGCGGGTAAGACGCATCAGGTGATTCATGAAGGCGCTGAGTTCAGCGCGGCGCATCCGCTGCCCGGGGTAAAGGCCGGGAAGAATTCGGTGACGATGGGAGACCAGAGTTGCGTCCCGCTGACGCTGCACGACGGGACGATCTGCGTGCCGGTAGAGATCACGCCCTTGGGCCCGAACGGGGAATACTACAACCCGGGGCAGGGCTATACGTGGCATGAGACGGCGATTTTGCTGGGGAAATGGGACGGGGATCGGCTGCGGTGGCGGATGTCGAATGTGCTTCGACTAAGCCCGGAGCAATCCACGCGGGGCATCATGGAACCAACGATTGCCCGATTGACCGATGGCCGGCTGTTGCTTGTCTGCCGGGCTTCGAATGATAAGACGCCGGAGCGGGCGAGCCATCGGTGGGCGAGCTATTCGAGCGATGGCGCGCGGACCTGGTCGGCCCCGGTGCCGTGGACTTATGAGGGCGGGGAGGAGTTCTTTTCGCCGAGTTCGTGCTCGCAACTGTTGACCCATTCGAATGGCCGGATCTACTGGCTCGGGAACATCACCCCGGCGAACCCGCGGGGCAATCGGCCGCGGTTTCCGTTCGTGATGGGCGAAGTGGATCGGCATACGGGACTTCTCCGGAAGGTGACGGTGCGGACGGTCGATACGCTGCAGCCGGGCGAGAACGAGATTCTGAGCCTGTCCAACTTCTATGCTTATGAGCATCGGAAAACGCGCGAGATCGTGGTGCATATGACCCGGCTTTTTGCTCACGCCGACGGGTGGGAAGGGGACGCGATGCGGTACGCTGTGACGGTATGATGACCCGCCGCCAATTGATCGCCGCCAGTATGCAAGTGCCCGCCGTGATGGCCCCGCCGAAGAAGGCGAAGATCACGAGCTCGGTGATGCTTTGGTGCCTGAAAGGGACTCTGGAAGAACGGTTGGAGATTGCGGCGCGCGCGGGCTTGCAGAGCGTTGAGCTCGTCGGCGAGCACCTGACGATGGACGTGGAGGCCTTTCAGAAACGGGCGCGGAGCCTGGGGCTGGGGATCGACACGATCTCGACGACGCCCAACTGGAAGGGCCAGAAGTTAAACATGGTGGAGGCTGCCAAGCGGCCGGCTTTGTTTGCGGAGGTCGAGTCGAACTTGAAGTATGCCCAGCGGATGGGAGTCCCGTTGGCGCTTCTGATGACCGGGGACGCCGTCGCCGGGAAGACGTTTGAAGAGCAGTTTAAGGAGATGGTGGAGGGGGCGAAGCGGTGCGGGGACCTGGCGGCGAAGTATGGGGTGACTTTGATCGTTGAGCCGCTGAATACGAAGGTGAACCACCAGGGGTACTTCCTATCCAATTGCGTGGATGGGTTGCGGCTGATGAAGGCGGTAGACCACGACCATGTTCGCCTGCTGTTTGATTTGTATCACGAGCAGGTAGAGCGGGGAGACGTGATCCGGACGGCGCTGGCGGCGATGCCGTACGTGAAGGTGTTCCACGTGGCGGACAATCCTGGGCGGCATGAGCCGGGGACGGGCGAGATGAGCTACGCGAACATCTACAAAGCGATCAGCAAGGCCGGGTATGAGGGCTACATGACGATGGAGTACCTCCCCGTGAAGGAGCCCGTGGCGAGTTTGAAGCAGGCGGTGACGAAGATGCGGGCGGCGCTTTAGGCTTCGCCGCGACCGGCGAGGATCAGGGAGACGGGGACGACGCCCATCTTGCGCATCAGGACCCAGTCGTGCTCGCCCTGCTTCTCCATGACTCCCTCCTTGAAAAACTTCGGATCCTCCTTCCACAGGCTGAAGACGGCGGGGTGAGGGGTTCCGGAGGCCTTGCGGCTCAGCGTGAGGAGCGCATCGAAGCTCGGCGTCGAGTTGCCGTCGGTGTCGCCGGCGGCGGGCACGAGGAGCAGGAAATCGCGCTGCGGGGCGGCACCCTGGTGGGTCCCGTTCTCGGGGAAGTAGCTGTACCGCATGGTGTAGACGCCGGGGGCGACGCTTTGGCCGCGGCGGTCTTCATGCTTCTGGGCGAAGCGGATGACGGCCAGGAGAGAGCCGTGGGGGACGTTCGGCATCGTGAGATTGGCTTCCGAGCTGGCGGGACCAGAGGGGACTTCAGAGCGATACCAGATTTCCGCGAGGAGCTGACCGTCCTTCATCACCTGGGTTCCTTCTTTGTTCAGAAGGGCGCTGACGCTGGCGGCTAGGTCGGCAGGCGGGGTGCTGCCGGCGGCGGACTTATACTCTTCAGCGAGCAGAGCGGAGGCGGCGGTGAAGAGGAGGGTGACGAGGGTTCGCATGGTTTCCTATTAGAAGATGTTCCCGTGAGGGCGTTCGTTGCGCGTTTCGGTACAATTTCCTTGCGGCTTGCATGCAGACCATACTCGTAATCGACGACGACGACAGCTTAAGGGATACGATCGGCTTGATGCTGGAGCAGGAGAGCTTTCGAGTTCACCAGAGCGCCAACGGCCGGGACGGCTATGAGAAGGCGTTGAGCTTGAAACCGGACTTGAACATGGTGGATTCGCGTCTTCCAGGGATGAGCGGTGTGGAGAACTGCCGCCAACTGCGCACGGACAAAGTGCACACTCCCATTATTGTACTGAGTGCGGTGGGGGACGAAATCGATAAGGTGCTGCTGCT
>JBKJLJ010000609.1:0-5345 GCA_046597015.1 Bryobacteraceae bacterium | reverse complement strand
CAACCACTCGACCATTTTCTCCTTGTAGTTTTGATAGGCCGGGATCTTCTCCCAGCCACCGATACCGTGGGCGGCATCGGGGACCGTAAACACTTCGCAAGAAGCGCCCACGGATTTCATTTTCGCGCACATCGAGGTCGACTGTGCGTACGGAACCGATTCGTCCTTGGTGCCGTGAATAAACAGAATCGGCGGCATGTCCCGCTTCGCATACGTAATCCCGGAAGCCTCGCGCATTTTCGCGAGTTCCGGCGGCGTCATCCCCGACACGCCCAGCAATTGAGTCACATTTTTACCCGGCGCACCGAACTGCTTCGAACGAGCTTCAAAGTCGGTCGGGCAGTAAAAGCAGACGACGGCAGCAACGCGGGTGGCCGGGGTATGCTTCGCTCCCGCCAAAGCCACGAGATGCCCACCGGCACTTTCGCCCATCAGCGCAATGCGTTTCGGGTCAACCTTGTAGGCCGCCGCGTTCCGCTTCACCCACACAATCGCTGCGTTTACATCATCCAAAGCGGCCGGGTGTTGAAACCTTGGACTCAGTCGATAGTTGATCGTGAACCAAGCGAAGCCGCCCCGAATCAACGGGGGAAATAGAGGCGGGACGTAAGTGTTTTTATCCCCGGCCTCCCACCCGCCACCGTGGACGACGATGACGGTAGGGAACGGACCGGCCCCCTCGGGCACCCAGGCGTCCAGCGTCAACGAGTAACCGTCGGGTTTCGAAAACTCGATGTCGCGCCGGAGTTCGGCAAATAGTGGCAGCAGACTAATTAGCAGTAGGAAGGATAGGCGTAGCACTCGAAGACTCCTCACGCCGCTTCGCCGGTTTCGGCAGCGGCTTGCGCGGCAACATCTCTTCGCGGTTAGCGGCCTGATACAGGAACGCGGCCATGATCGCCGACGCCTGCATCATGTCCGATTTCGGAACGTAGTCGAACACATCCATGTTCGAGTGATGCGTAGTTGAAAAATATTCGAGCGGGTCCTGAATGAACTGGAACGCCGGCAGCCCCACGTTATTAAACGGCACGTGGTCGGTCGACCCCGTGTTTCGAATCGTCACCGTATTTGCCCCGTAATCGCGGAACGGAGCCAACCAAGCGTCGAACACCGGGCGGAGCATGTCATTGCTCTGCAGGTAGATTCCGCGGATCTTGCCGCCGCCGTTGTCGAGGTTAAAGTACGCCTGCAGCTTCGCGTGATCGGCCTTCGTCGCCATCGTTTCCCGGTCGGCGAAATGATCTTTCACATAAGCCGCCGAACCAAACAGCCCCTGCTCCTCACCGCTCCACAGCGCCAACCGAATCGTCCGGTCGGTCTTCAAATTCAATGCTTTGATAATCCGCAGTGCTTCAATCCCGACCGCGCAACCCGCACCGTTATCGGTCGCCCCGGTCGCCCCATGCCAGGAGTCCAAATGCGCCCCCACCATCACCACTTCGTCTTTCTTCGAGGTGCCCGGAATCTCCGCCACCACATTGTACGTGTCGCGGTTGAAGTACTCGGTTTTAACGTCGAGTTCCACCTTCACCGGAATCTTCTTTTCCACCAAGCGAGCGAGCCGGTTGTAATGTTCAATCGTCAGCGAAATCATCGGCGGCGGAATCGGGTCTTTCTCGTCCCGACCGCCCCCGTTCCCCGCGAACACCGTTCCCGCTTCACCCCGATACCCCGGCATCAACAACCCAGCCACGCCTTCGTCCACTAACCACTGGTGATACTTCTTCCGAAAATTCATGAGCCGCTCCCGGGTCATCGGCTGGCCGTCCGGCCCAGGCGGCAGATTCCGCATCGCCGCCGTCGGCAAGCCAAACACGCCCGACGGAGACGGGTCCATCGCCATCGATTCCGCCGCCAACGCCGCGTCATCGTATCGTCGGCCGCGGGCGAGCGTGTGCAGCCCAACCTCGCGCACCGGATCAGAGATCACGATCTTCCCCTTCAGTTTTCCCCTCCATTTCTCAAGATCCGCTTCCGTCCGCAACGTCGCCATCACCACCTCGGCCGTAATCGGCCCATTGGTCCCGCCGGTCCACGCATTCGGATAGCCGATCAACGGAGAGTAGGTCGGTTCCACCAGTTGCGCCGAGAACTTCGAATAGGCCCAGCCGCGTCCAAAACCGCCCCATTTTTCAAACTTGACATCGGAAACGCCGAAGGACTGCAGACGCTTCTTCACCCATTCGGCAGCTTTGTCATAGCCCGGCGAAGCCGTCAGCCGGGGACCGTTCACATCCGTTAAGTAAAAGAGGTGATCCATCACTTGGGAGTTTTCAATCGCCTCTCCCTTGATGCGATGAATCCCCATGAGGTCCACCTTTTCGTTCGAAAGCAGAACGACCTTATCTTGCGCCAACAAGCCCGCGGCAGTGGCCGCGCAAAATGCCAGAATTCGGGTGACGGTAATCACGATCTCAAAAGCATAGCAACGGCCCGGGGCCGCTACAATAAAAAATGTTGCAGATCACGATCTCGAAAGAGAATTATCTGAAAGCGATCGCCGAGGCTGAAGCCGACGGCGAAGTCGTCATCGCGGCCACGCTGGCCCGTTGGCTGGACGTGTCTCCCCCGGCGGTCACCATGGCCATCCGGCGGTTGAAGCGGGACGGCTGTATCGTCGTCGAAGCGGAGGGCCGCATCGGCCTCACTCCCGCCGGCCGCGAAATCGCCAACCGCCTCCTCCGCCGGCACTACTTGATTGAACGGATGCTAGCCGAAATCTTTGGCATGGAGTGGTACCGCGTCCACGATGAGGCCGAGCAGTTGGAACATGCCGTCTCCGCTGAATTCGAGCAAAAACTAGCCGAAAAGTTGGGTGCCGAGGCCGAATGTCCCCACGGCCACGGGCTCCGGCTGGAAACCCAGGACCAGCGCCGCGCCCGCGGTCTTACTCCGCTCGATGAGCTGAAGCCAGGCGAATGCGCTACCGTCATCAGCGCCTTCGAGCGAGACCGCAAGCTCCTCGAGTTCCTCGACGCGCTCGGCATTCGACCCTCAGCCCCCGTCCAAATGCTCGCCCGAAATTACGACGCCACCGTCACCCTCCGCGTCGGCGACCGCGAGGTCCCATTAGGCAAAGCCGCCGCCGCCCGCGTCTGGGTTCAGCCCAAAGACTTAAAGTAAGCAATCGTCTCGCTCAGGCCATCTTCGAGCGACACCACCGGTTCCCAGCCCAGCACCCGTTTGGCTTTGCTGATGTCCGGCCGCCTTCGCTTGGGGTCATCTTCCGGCAGGGGTTCAAAAACGATCGTCGATCCCGTCCCCGTCAGCCGCTGAATCCGTTCCGCAAATTCGAGCATCGTCATCTCGGCCGGGTTACCCACGTTTACCGGATAAATCTCGTCGCTTTGCGAGAGGCGATACAGGCCTTCGACCAGATCGCTAACAAAACAGAAACTACGCGTCTGCGACCCATCGCCGAACACTGTAATCGGCTGCCCGCCCAGCGCCTGTTCGAGGAACGCCGGCACCACCCGCCCGTCCCGCAGTTGCATCCGCGGACCGTAAGTATTAAAGATTCGCGCGATATTTGTCCGCAGCCCGTAGTGCCGATGATAGGCCATCGTCATCGCCTCGGCGAACCGTTTGCTCTCGTCGTAACAACTCCGCGGCCCCACCGGGTTAACGTTGCCCCAGTAGCTTTCGGTCTGCGGATGTTCGAGCGGATCGCCATAGCACTCCGACGTGGAAGTCACGAGGTACCGAGCGTTCGATGCCCGGGCTAACTCGAGCAAATTCCGCGACCCGATTGATCCCACATCCAGCGTCGCAATCGGATGGGCATAATAGTCCTTCGGACTCGCAGGCGACGCCGCGTGAATCACACAGTCAAACTTCCCCAGTTCTGGCAGTGGCTGACAAACATCGTGCTCGACGAACGTAAACCGAGCCTCCTCCCGCAAGTGGGCTACGTTACGCGAATGCCCCGTTAGAAAGTTATCAACCCCTACGACGTCATGGCCGTCCGCTAGAATCCGGTCGCAAAGGTGAGAAGGAACGAACCCGGCTGCGCCGGAGACAAAAAATCGCAAGAAGACTCCCAGTTCGTTAGTGTAGCGTAGTCATATGTCCCCCTTATCGACCGCCGAATCAGCGGTGTTTGTTGTCCTCCTCGCCCTGGCGCTTTTTGGCTTCGGTCGTCGTCTGTCGGTCGTCGTTTCGCTCCTGCGCCAAGCCAAGGCGGACGCCGACTTCCAACTGCATCCCCTGTCCCGCCGGGTTTGGGACTTCTTCTGGGAGGTCATCTGCCAAGCCAAGGTCATTCAGCAACGGCCCGTTCCGGGCCTTCTCCACGCCTTCGTCTTCTGGGGATTTTGCGCCTTCGGCCTCGTCACGCTCAATCATTTCGCCATCGGCATCGGCTGGCCACTCTTCTCGGTCCACGGCAACCCCATTGGCTGGCTCGCCGCCGCGTTCGCGGTCGTCACCGCAATCTCCATCGCCGGACTTGCTTTCCGCCGCCTCGTTTTGAGGCCCAAATGGCTCGGAGAAGTCTCTTGGGAATCGGCCTTCATCGCCCTGCTCATCTTCGTCCTGGTGGTCACCTACCTCGCCGACTTTCAACTCGCGCCCGCCGCGCCCGTCTTCAACGTAATCTGGTGGACCCACACCCTCGCCCTTTTGATCTTCCTCCCCCTCATCCCCCACACGAAGCATCTCCATCTCGTCCTCAGCCCCGCCACCATCTTCCTCTCGCGCGGTGGATTCTCGGCCATCCCGCCCTTGGCCGGCGATGAGGACTTCGGCTTAGTCACCGGCAAAGACGTCACCAAGCTAACCGTCCTCCAGTCTTTCTCCTGCGTCGAATGCGGTCGCTGCACCGAACACTGTCCCGCTGCCAACACAGGCAAACTCCTTAACCCAAAGGAGATCATTCTCGGCATGCGCGACTATCTCACCGAGTTCGGCGTGGCCAGCGAACAGCCCCTCCTCGGCTTGCACATCTCCACCGAAGCCGCCTTCCAGTGCACCACCTGCGGAGCCTGCGAATTCCAGTGCCCCGTCGGCATCGAGCATCTCCCCGTCATCATCGGCCTGCGCCGCGGAGCCGTCAACACCGGCACCTGGGAAGACGAGCATGGAACCAAGCTCTTTCTGAATCTAGAACGATACGGCAACCCCATGGGCTTCCCTGCCCTGCAACGCGACCGCTTCGTCAAATCCGCCGCGCTCCCGATCTACGACGGCTCGCAAGAATACCTGCTTTGGCTCGGCTGCATGGGCAGCTATGACGCGGCTGGGCGCGAAATCGTCACCTCCCTCGTTCAGGTGCTCCGCCATCACAACATTACCTTCGGCGTGCTGAAAAAAGAACGGTGTTCGTGCGACTCCGCTCGGCGCCT
>JBKJLJ010000688.1:0-3672 GCA_046597015.1 Bryobacteraceae bacterium | reverse complement strand
GGCCTGTGTTCCTGGAGATGGCGGGCTTTAACGAGATCGAGTATCAGAGGCCCTCGATCGAGGACATCGAATGTCGGTTTTCAGGAGATTCCAGAAGGTCCATCGCTTCAAATGTTTGACTTGAATCTCGCGGTCCAGAATCATCTTGTGTCCACTGGATCGCATCCGATATCCCAATTCGATGTCCTCAATCGAGGGCCTCTGATACTGGATTTCGTTAAAGCCCGCCATCTCCAGGAACACCGGCCGGCGAACCGCACCGCAGCCGCTCCAAAACGTGGTGGCGGATTCTCGCGCTCGTTGATGCACATGATGGTGCATGAGGTTCTTATATTGAGAAACGAAGTCTTGGTTCTCGGGCGAATCGTCGTAGCAGCCGATCAACGCGGCTAATTCCAAATCCTGCTCGAACGCCCGTCGAATACCGCCGAGTGTTCCCGCGTGCACGCAGACATCGGAATCGATGAACCACAAAACCGACGACGACGACTCCCGGGCACCAATGTTCCGCGCATGCGCGGGTCCTCGGCGGCCACCCGTCGTCATTACTTTGACGCTCAACCCCGGCGCGGAAAATAATCGCGCCGCTTCAGCCGTTCCATCGTTCGATCCGTCGTCCACGACAATGCACTCGTCCGGAGGGTCGGCGGAGCAGGCGAGCGCTTCCAGACTCCGGATCAGGAAATCCGAACAGTTGTACGCTGGAATGACAACAGCGATAGTAACAGCCTGAGGGCTCATAGTCTCTGCCACACGCAATCAAAGGGTTAGGATACCATCCCAAGCGGCTAGCTAACTCTCGACGTCAGATGTTCATGTACTTCGCCGGATGCCTGCACGAGCGCAAAGAAAAGGATCAAAGGCAGAGTAACGATAAAGTGTCCGAAATAGGCAGGCCGCCGCAGCACATCGCGCGACATGCGCCACATCAGGAGTGCCGGTAACGCTGTTCGCGAAACAGCCAGCCACCATCTTGGGGCGGTCCCCCGCTGAGTTCGTGCAATTGTATGCGATAGGTCCCACCGTTCACGGCAATACCCCAGCCAGCCCTGGTGACCCACAAACTGCGCGATCAGCCGCGAGTTACGAATCAATGTTCGACCCTCGGCGCGCAACTTCTCGTGAAAGTCGAGTTCCCATTCCGACGACCGCATCGTTTCGAGCGGGATTCGATCCCGTTGGTAGACGACATTGCCACCTGGGACGAACTTCGGCTCGATCGTTCCATCGGGCAACGGAGGGGCCAAGTGAAGATATTCGCCGAGGAAGATCGCCCAGCCAAGCCAAGTCAAAGTCGAAGAAGGCGCGATGCAGCCAGCCGTCACCTCAGTTTCCGCCTTCAGCACCTCGGCAAGCCAGCCTGCGGTAGGAACGTAGTTCGAATCTACAATGGCCACCAGCGGCGTCAATGCTTGCGCGACTCCCGCGGCTCGTAACGCCTGCAGCGTAATCCCAGGTCGCGGCTGCATGGTGATCACTGGGATACCGAGCGACGCCCATGCGCCGGGCGTGTCTCCCACCACTATGATCGTGAGCCGCAACTGTCCAGTATGATCTACTTTCGTATCGCCCGGATGCTACACTGGCGGTTTGTCAAAACGTGTGCGAGTGGGTCTGATTGGGCTTGGCGGGGTGGCCGATCGCATCCATCTGCCTGCCTGCAGGGCTGTTGCGGAGATTGAAGTGGTGGGCGGTTGCGATCCAAACGAACAATCGCGGCGCAAACTCGAATCGAAGTTCGCGCTTCCCGCCACTTTTGCTTCCGCTGGCGAGATGCTCGAAAAGACTCGCCCCGAACTGGTCATCGTCGGAACGCCCCCCGCCTCGCACTTCGAACTCTCTCGCCTCGCCTTGCACATGGGGTGCCACGTCCTTTGCGAAAAGCCTTTCATGACTACCGTCGCCGAGGCCGACCAGATCATCGAACTCGCCCGCTCGAAAAATCGTCTGCTGCGGGTCAACAATCAGTATCGGTTCATGCCTTTCTATGCGGGAACCAAACTGCGCTTGGATCAAGGCGAGTTTGGACGCGCTTTCTATCTGCAAGCCTGGCAGCAGATGTTTCATCCGCCACAGAGGGAATCGAACTGGCGCGGTCAAATGAGCCAATACGTCCTGTTTGAATTTGGGACTCATGTGCTTGACTTGGCTTGCTATTTTTTTGACGCGCTTCCCGATTCCATCAGTGTTGTAACTCCCCACGCGCGCTCCGAATTCGACTCCGACGTGTTGGTGCATGTCACCTTGCGCTTCCCGGGCGACAGATTGGCCGTGTTCTCTTTCAACCGCATCAGCCACGCTCCGGAAAAATATCTTGAAATACGCCTCGATTGCGAAGAAGCGTCAGTTCGCATGTCATTGGGAGGCGTGGCGCGGGTCGGGCTCGATTGGTCCTCCACCGCGCGGCGTCCCATTTTCCGCGCCGGGTTCTTGAAGGGTGGCGAGGCTCGAGTCGAGAAGAATGGCCGCAGCCGTTCCATCTGCCGCTCCGCCACCCCACAATTCGCCTCTGCCACCGCCGAACACCTCCGTGTATTTCTCACGGAAATGCTCGCTCCAGTGCCCGGTCTGGAAGCAGGGAGGCAATCCAGGGAAATTTTAGCCGCCGTCTTAGCGGGATACGAAAGCGCGACGAGCGGGCAGACGGTGTGGCTCCGCCCCCAGCCCTAGCAAGCGGCTAGCCGGTGCTCTTTTCCTCGTGATACTCCATCTCCGTATTCACTTCCCAAAGCCTGCTCTTGTCGGTCTCCCCCGCTAGGATCGAGTCAACAGCCATCATGGCGGTGAGCATCGAATGGTCTTGGTTGTTATAGTGATGCATCCCGTTCCGGCCGACGAGAAACAGGTTCTGGTAACGATTCACATGGTCGCGAATCTCCCCAAATCGGTCATAAGTCCCAAAGTAGGCGGGGTAAGTCTTCTCCATCCGGATCACCGTCGCGTCCAGAACCGCCCCGGTATCTATGATTCCGATCTTATGTAACTCTTCAATGGCAAACGCGATCATCTTTTCATCGGGCAGTTTCCAGATCTCGTCCGATTCATTGCAGAAGTACTCTAAACCCAGCCACACTTGCCCTGGGTCGGCAACCATGTAAGGGCTCCAGTTGTTGAATACCTGCAGTCGGCCGAGGAGTACATCGGGCTCCTGAATATAGATCCAGTTGTCCGCAATCAGTTTGTCGCCTTGCGGTGTGCGGTCGTGGATCTTCAGCGAGCTCACGAGCAGGCCGACCGTTATGAAGTCCCGATAGACAAGCCCATCAGAAACCTCCAGTACGTTTTTCGGTGGCGGAACATCGAAGGCCCTCAATAACTCCTGAACTGGGGCCGTGGAAAAAACGTAGTCAGCCTCAAACCTCTGGCCCTCGCCGTTGGCATCGGTCGCCTCAATCCCCGTTACGCGCCAGCCATCGGTGAAAACGCGAGTCAAGCGAAGAGACGTGTGAATCTCCCCGCCCATTTCCCGCACCCGCCGCGCGGCTTCCTCCCACAATTGGCCGGGACCAAATTTGGGATACAGGAAATGCTCAATCAATGACGTTTCCATATCCTTTTGCCCGATCTCACTAGCCTCCCGCTTGAAGACCTTCCGCCCAGCGTGAAGGAGAGCCGTCCTGATCGACAGCCCCTTAATCCGTTGGGCGCCCCAGTCTGCGTCAATCTGCGCGC
>JBKJLJ010000649.1:0-9728 GCA_046597015.1 Bryobacteraceae bacterium | reverse complement strand
GCTTCATCGGACCGAAGCGAAGCGTCTCCGGCCCCCGCCTCACGATCTGGTCAATCGGCAGACAGCTCTCAAAATACGGCGTCGTATCCTCGGGGATATGCGGCTCGTAGCTCTGCGCTTCGAGCAGCGCCCCGATGAACGCCAGATACTCCGTCTTGTTCATCGGGCAGTTCACGTAGTCGTCAGTCCCGTCCATCGATTTGCCCCACCGCGACGCCCGGAACGCGATGTCGTAGTTGATCGTCTCGGCGTCCACGATCGGCGAGATGGCGTCGTAGAAGTACAGCCGCTCGCTGCCCGTCAGCCGCGCGATGTCCTGCGCCAAAGGGTCCGAAGTCAAAGGTCCCGAAGCGATGATCACCGTGCCCGACTCCGGCACCTGCGTGATCTCCTCCCGCTGGATCGTGATCCGGGGATGCCGCGTCAGCCGGTCGATGATGTAGCTAGAGAACACCTCGCGGTCGACCGTCAGCGCCTGCCCGCCGGGCACCCGCGCCGCGTCGGCCGCGGCCAGCAGCATGCTGCCCATCCTCCGCATCTCCTGCTTCAACTGCCGGGGCGCCGAGTTCTCCGCCTCGCTCTTCAGCGAGTTCGAACAGACGAGCTCCGCCGGCTGATCGGTCTGGTGCGCCGTCGTCGACTTGTGCGGCCGCATCTCGTACAGCACGACGTCCCGCCCGGCCTCGGCAATTTGCCACGCGGCTTCCGAACCGGCCAAGCCGGCGCCAATAACTGTTACAGGACTGCTCACTCTTCTATTGTACGGGCCAACTCGTATGCTACCCGATCAGGTCAGAGTAAACCCGGCTGCAGTAGCCGTCGGTCATGCCGGCGATGTAAGCGCAGATGACGCGATGCGGGGTGCTCTCGTGGGCCTGATCGCGATAGGGCTGCGGGAGACGATCCGGGGCAGCCTCGTAGTACTGGAACAGCTCCGCGATCATTCGGACGGAGCGGTTGCGGGCGTCGAGCAGGGCCGCCGATTGGTACACCTTGCGATGCAGGAACCGCTTCAACTCGCGGCCCGTCTCGGTCGCCGTCGGCGTCAAGCGAACGAGACGGTCGGGGAAGCAGCGAACGTCGTCCACCGTCTTTACCCCAGAGGCACCCACCGCGGTGGCCGTTCCATCGAGCAGGCCGGAGACGAGGAGATTGATCACCTGCCGCAGCATCTCGAGAAACTGGACCCGTTCTTCCGCCCCCGGGAACTGCATCTCAATCGCCTCCCAGATGTCGGAGAAGGCGGGTACGGCGGCGCGGATCTCGTCGACCGAGAACATCCCGGCCGAATACGCGTCGTCCAGATCGGCCGTATTGTAGGCCACTTCGTCGGCGAGGTCGATGATCTGGGCTTCCAGTGGCGGGCGCAGTTCCGGCAGGTAGCCGTCCAGTTCCGCGGACTCGCCGGGGACGAGATCCCGGGAGTGCTTGACGATGCCCTCGCGGACCTCAAAAGTCAGGTTCAGCCCCGGGAAGCGGGCATAGCGGGCTTCAAAGCTTTCGACGATACGGAGAGCATGAAGGTTGTGCTCGAACGTCTCGCCGAAGCGCTGCATCTGGCGGCGCAGTTCCTCCTCCCCGGCGTGCGCGAAGGGGGGATGGCCAACATCGTGGACCAAGGCCAAGGTTTCGGTAAGGTCCTCGTCCAGTCCCAAGGTAGCGGCCACAGTGCGAGCGATCTGGGCGACCTCAATCGTGTGGGTGAGGCGGTTGCGGAAATGATCAGAGAGGCCGGAGGGGAAGACCTGGGTCTTGTTCTCTAGCCGGCGGAAGGCCCGGGCGTGGATGACGCGATCGCGATCCCGTTGAAACTCCGTCCGGTAAGGATGCGACAGCTCCGGATAGCGCCGACCCCGGCTCATCTCCGGCCTAAGCCGGAGAGCCGCGAAGGGAGCAGGATTATTTGAGTTTGGCGTCGCCATAGGCGGTGACGGCCCAACGGGAGACGGTGCTGCGCGGAGAGATCCGCAACGGCTCGAGCAGCTTTTTGGCTTCGTCCGGCTTGGACTGGGCGATCACCTTGGCCAGTTCAATCTGCGCTTGCGGCTTCGAGACGAACATGGTGGGGGAATCGGCCAGGGCGCGAAGGATCTTTTCGGCTTCCGCCTTCTTGTTCTGTTTCGCGTACATCTGAGCCAGCGAGAACTTGGCGAGCGAGGCGTACTCGGTCTGGCCGGACTCGGAGGCGACCAGGAAATGCTTCTCAGCTTCGCCATACTTGCCAGCGTCGGCGGCTAGAATCCCGAGGTAGTAAGTAGCGATAACGCCGACTTCCTTGCCCGGGTAGCGGCTCGCGAGATCGCTAAACGCCTTTTGGGCGGCCACGTCTTTTTCCGCTTGGGTGGGGAAGGACTTCACGTACGGGTTCGAACCCGGTCCGATGGCCGCATCCTGAGTCTGCAAAGCAACCTTAAGCGCTTCCTGACGAGCCTCGGCTTCCTTGCCCATGTAAAACCACACGCCAAAGCCGATGACGACTGCGGCAACGGCAATGCCGGCGTACAGTCCGAACTGCTTCTTGTGCCCGGCGACAAACTCGACGGAATGGGTGACCTCTTCAGCAAAGCGGTCGTGCTTCAAATGTTCGCGTTCTACTTTATCCACAGCAATACTCTTCCAATTAGTCATGGTAGCATCTGTACGTCATGAGTGCCGAAGAACGGGAGAGAGATCTGCTGACGGCGGTCGCATTGTTGCAGGCCACGCTGTCGGCGCGAGAGCTGAGAATTGAGTCACTGGAGTCTGAACTGAAGGCGTCAAGGACAGTAGATCATGATGCCGAGCGGCGGCTGCAGATGCTCGAGATCGCTCTGGAAGACGCGCGCAACGCCTACGAAAACTTGAAAGGCATTTTCGAGATGAACCAGGAAATGCACATAGCGGATCGGGAATCGTGGTGGCGCGACCGGGATAGCTTGATTTTGGAGCGGGACCGGGAGCGGGAGCGCAGAGGCTAGCGCCACCACTTTCCGAAAACGACGACTCCGTTCAGGAACATGAAGATCAGGAAGGCGTGGATCCCGACCGAGAAGGGGCGGCGCCACCAGATTAGGTCGATCGGCCAGAGGAGCGTGAAGAGGTAGTTGAAATAGATGCCTCCTCCCCAGTCCACACCGAAGAGTTCGCGGGTTTGGCGGGCGGTTTCGGCGTAAGCGATATCGTGGCTCCAGGCATAGCGCTGGTCAAAGGCCAGGCAGATGTGGGCCAGGTAGAGGGCGTAGGCGAGGGCGGAGAAGGGCCTAGCCCAGGGGAGGCGGCGCCAGAGGCCGTAAAGCGAAAAGGCGTAGAGGGCGGCGCTGAGGCGGATGGTCCAGAGCACTGGGCTACTATTGTTCCATGTATCCGGGCTGGGCGGTTTTAGGGATGGCGGCGCTGGCGATGGTGGGAACGCTGCCAGGGCGGACGCAGGGCCTCGGGTTAGTGACCGAACCGCTGCTACGGGACTTTGGGCTGGACCGGGTGGCCTATGCGAATATCAACCTGTGGGCGACGCTGATTGGGGCCTCGTTCAACCTGCCTTGCGGGCGTTTGGTCGACCGGTACGGGGCTCGGTTGGTGATGACGGGGCTGCTGCTGGCGCTGGGCCTGACGGTGCTGCTGATGGCGGGGTCGGGGAGTTTGGCGGTGCTGGCGGTGACGATTACTTTGACGCGGGGGCTGGGGCAGTCGGCGTTGTCGGTCGTGAGCTTGGCGCTGGCGGGGAAGTGGTTTGCGCGGCGGATCAACCTGGCGATGGGGGTGTACGCGCTCCTCGTCGGGATGGGGTTTATCGCGGCGTTTCCAAGCGTGGGGCAGGCGATTTTGAAGTTTGGGTGGAGGGCGGCGTGGAGTGGGGTGGGATGGGCGTTAGTGGCTGTTTTGGCGCCGCTGGCGTGGTGGATGGTACGCGAGGCCCCGGCGACCGAGGAGGTGCCGGGTCCGACGGGGGGGATGGCGTTTGGGCGAGCGGTGCGGACGCCCGCGTTCTGGGTGTTTGGCCTGTCCAGCGCGATGTTTGGGCTGGTTTATTCGGGCATCGCGTTGTTTAACCAGTCGATCTTGGAGCGGAAAGGGTTCGACGCAACGACGTACCAGACGGTGCTGGTGGTGAGCACGCTGTTGGGTTTGCTCGCTAATTTTGGCGGGGGATGGGTGGCGATGCGGTGGCCTTTACAGAGGCTGATGGGAGTGGGAATGGGGGTGTTGGCGGGGTCGCTGGTCATGCTGCCGCTCGTGAGGACGTTCGGCGAGGTGATGGGCTACGGCGTGGCGATGGGGGCGGCGGGCGGGGTGGTGACGGTTGTGTTTTTTTCGGTTTGGAGCCAGGTGTTTGGGCGGGCGGAGTTGGGACGGATTCAGGGGGCGGCGCAGATGATGACGGTGGTGGCGTCGGCGGTAGGGCCGGTGCTGTTGGCGGAGGCTTTGGCGCGGACGGGATCGTATGACTTGGTATTTTGGATTCTGGCGGGGCTGACGGCCGCGCTGGGAGTGGCTTGTTGGAAGGTGAGACTACCGATATGAAAAAACTACTGTGTTTGCTGGTTTTAGTGGGATGCGGGAGCCGGCCGGTCACGCCGCAGGAGCAACTGGATAAAGATCTGTCGGCGATGCTGAACGGGGCGACTCTGGTGGGGCAATCGACGACGTGGAAGAAGCCGGGCTTGTCGGGGGAAGAGCGGTACGCGATCGACGGAATGACCAAGATTGGGGGGAAGACGTGGCTGCTGCGGACCCGGATGAAGCTGGGGGAGAAGGAGATCCCGCTGCCGGTGCCGGTGACGATTGAATGGGCGGGGGATACGCCGATGATCCAGGTGACGGATGTGGCGATGCCGGGCGGGCCGTATTCGGCGCGAGTGTTGCTGTATAAGGACCAGTACGCCGGGACCTGGTTGGGTCCCGGGCGGGGCGGGCAGCTATTCGGGAAGATCGTCCGGTAGTCAGCCCAAGCCTTCGCCGGCGGCTTTGGCGCGGGCGTTGGGGGTGATGGCCGCGGAGGAGGACAGGGCGGGGATGGGGAAGTGGAAGTCCGCCGATGGAAGGCTCGTGAGGTTGCGGGTGATGGCGAATTTCACGAGTCCGGCGACGTCGTGGATGTCAAGCTTCCGCATCATGCTGGCGCGATAGGTGTCGACGGTTTTGGGGCTCACGGCGAGGCGGGCGGCGATTTCTTTGGCGCGGTGGCCTTCGACGAGCATGGTGAAGACCTGATGCTCGCGGGCGGAGAGGGTTTCGAAGGGGTCTTCGTTGTCCTTCCGGTTGCGATGGGCGGCGAAGATTTTATCGATTTCGACGGCGGGGGAGATGTAGACGCCACCGGCGCTGACCTGTTGGAGGGCGTCCATGAGATGGCGGGAGGAACCGCTCTTGAGCAAGATGCCGTGGGCCCCGCAGCGGAGGGCTTCGATGATCGTCTTGCGATCGCTGCGGCCGGTCATGAGGACCATGCGGGTGTTGATCTGGAGTTCCCGGGCCTGGCGGAGGAGTTCCAGGGTGTGGAGCTCAGCGAGGTCGAGTTCGAGGAGGGCGATATCGGGGAGTTTTTGGAGAATGAGGCGGAGGGCGTGGGCGCCATCGGCACATTGATCTACCACCTCGAGATCGGGGTTTCGTTCGCAAAGAGCGACGAGAGCTTCGCGAACCAGCTGTTGCGGTTCGGCGATGAGGACGCGGATTAGTTTTCGATCTATCATGACCCTACGCGAGGTAGTAGGGGGTGAGGGGTCAAGTTCTCAAGAAAAGCTGCGGACGGCTTGAGTTTCGTCATCATGCACCTCAAAAACGGTGTAGAGCTTGGTGATTTGGAGAAGGTCCTGGACTCGTTTGGTGAGGCCAAGGAGCTTGAACTGGCCCGGCTGGCCAGTGACCGTGGTGTAGCTATAGACGAGTTCACCGACGCCGGAGCTATCGATATAGCTGACCTCGCTCAGGTTGAGGAGGAGCTTCTTATTGCCAGCGGCGATGAGGTTGCGAACGGTGTCGCGGAGAAGCGACGAGCCTTCCCCGAGGGTGATGCGTCCAACGGCATCGATTACGGTAACGTCACCCACTTGGCGGGTTGTGAAACGAGCACTCACCTTGTTAATTCTCCCTGGAGTTTTATGATGCGTACTTAACGAGGACGACTTCGGCTCCGCCGGTAGCGGTGCGTTTGACGGAAAACTCGTCGACGAAGGCTTGCATGAGCAAGAGGCCGCGACCGGACTCCCGCATGAGGTTTTCGCCCTGGGTCGGGTCGGGGACGCGGTTGAGATCGAAGCCTTCGCCCTGGTCGATGATGGTGACCTTGACGGCGTCGGCCCGACGTTCGAGGATGAGGCGAACCTGCTTATCGGGGCTGTAATGGTTGCCGTGGGCGACGGCATTCACCATGGCCTCTCGGATAGCCAGGCCCAAGTCCATACGCGAGTCTTCATCGAGGCCGAGGGCAGCGGCGGCATCGACGACCAAGGCTTCGGCCGCATCGACGCTTTCGAGATTGGACGCGAGGAGCGAGTCCGTTGTTCCGATCATGAGTCTCCATAAAAGGTATCAGAAGCGAGGGCGGCGTGGTAGCATCCGGAATTAGTGAGGGAATTCGAGTTGATCAAGAGCATCGGAATGGCCGCGTTTCTTACTACGGGGGCGTGGGCAGCGACCTTGACGGGCCGGGTGGTGGATGGTTCGGGAGGGGGGATCGCTGGCGCGACGGTCACCGCGGTCCATAAGGAGTCCGGGACGGCGAAGGTGGCGAAGACGCACGAGCAGGGCGGCTATTCGATCGCCGACTTGCGGCCGGGGCAGTACACGGTGCGGGTGGAGCAACAGGGATTCAAGCCGGTTTTGCGGAACGAAGTGGGGGTGCGGGGGGAGGAGGCGCTGGAGGTGGTGATGGAGTTAGGGGCGCGGCAGGAGTCGATTACGGTGGAGGGGAAGGGGGTGAAGTCGAAGCTGAAGCGGTGGCTGACGTGTCGATGAAGCGGGCGGGGATTTGGTTGCTGGCGTTGGTGTCGGCATTTGGGCAGAGCGAAGCGCTGCTGCTGCTGCGGTCGGGAAAGACGGCGGAGGCGCGGTTGGAGTTGCTGCGTTTGCAGAAAGCGAACCCAGGGGACGTGGAGATTCAGCATCAGATTGCACGGTCGTATCTGCTTGATTTCTATCGGCTGACGGATGTGGCGCAACGGAAGACGGCGCTGGCTTTGGCGATGGAAGGGTTGACGGCGACGCTGAAAACGAACCCGAATCATATTCCGGCTTTGCGGGCGAAGGCGATTCTCCATGCCCGGGCGGAGCTGCTGTATTACGACCCTAACTTGTCCTATGAGTTGGGGGCGAGCGTCGTTGGAGCCGCATTCGAACGCCTACATCTTGAGCTTGACGGAGTGGATGTCGGGGGAGGTGCGCTTCACCGAACACAGCGGGCATCGGGTTCCGCAGGACCCGCTGCTGGGGTTGGACCGGTCGATCAAGCTGCTGGAACATGTGATCGATAACGCGATGCCGTTCTCGCAAGAGGAGACGGCGGCGTACTTTTCGATGGGGAAGACGTTGTCGCGGCGGGGGAGCTTCAAGGAGTCGCTGCTGTACTTTGAGCAGGCGCTCGCGCGGACGCAGAACTTGGATGAGAAGGTAGAGGCGCTGCGGGAGGCGGGGACGAGTTACTACCGGATGGGGGAGTATAACGACGCGGGGCGGATGTTCTACGAAGGCCTGCAACTGCGGCCGAGCGATCAGGACCGTTGGATGCTGAAGGTGGCGCTGGACCAGTTGGGCGCGGCGGCGCCAGCGTTGCCGAAGGCGATGGTGTTTCCGGCGGCGAACACGAGGCCGGGGCCGGGGGTGAACTTATCTTTCGAAGATATGGCGCCGGCGCTGGGGGTAAACCGCTTCGATGGAAACGGCACCTGCGCCTGGGGCGATATTGACGGCGACGGGGATTATGACCTGGTTCTAGCGGGGAGCGGGACCTTCTTGGCCGTTTACCGGAATGAGGGCGGCAAGTTCGTGGAGGTGACGGCGGAGGTGGGATTGGCGGGGGTGCCTTCTGGCTACAGCCTGAATCTGGTGGACTATGACAACGACGGGAAGCTGGATTTGTACGTGTCGTTGAACGGGTGGAGCGGGCCGATGAAGAACAAGCTGTTCCGGAACGTGGGGGGGAGGTTTGTGGACGTTTCGGCCGCGAGCGGGGCGGATGACGCGGGCGATGGGTTCGTTTCGCTGTGGGGGGATTTGGATAACGACGGGTACCTCGATCTGGTGATTGCGAACGGGGTTTTGAAAGACGGGAGCGTGCCGCAGATCTATCGGAACAAGGGGGACGGGACGTTCGAGAACGTGACGAAGGCGGCGGGGTTGAACGAGCCGGCGCAATACGGGGCAATTGGGATTGCGCTGGGGGACTACGGGTGTTGCAGCCGCCGCATAATGGCTTCGTTTGCTTTTTTGTGGAGTACAACAACGATGGGTATCCAATCCGACGCTAATCGGTGGGGGCGAGGAGGCCGGCGAGTTGGAGGTCTTTCCAGAGTTCGCCGCGGACGTTGCGGGGGTAGCCGAAGTCCCACCAGGGGTTTTCGGCGGAGCTTTCCCAGACGCGGGTATCGGTCGAGGTGAGGAGAGCGGAGAAGCGGAGGTCGGAGTCGGCGACTTCGGCGTCGAGGCCGGCGAGTTGGATGACGCCGCGGAGGTCGAGGTCGTGACGGTAGTCGTCGAGGCGGTAGCGGTAGCCGGCTTCGACTTCGTCGACGAAGGCGTGCCAGCGTTTGATGACGCCGGGAGCGCCGGCCTCGACAATGTGGGCGGGGTAGCCGTTGTCGTCGAGGTAGGACTGAACTTCTTCGTTGGTCATGCGAGGGCTACGGAGTGGGTGGTGTAGTCGATGACGGCTTCGCGACCTTGGTTCAGGATGGAGAGGCGGCCGGCTTCGACGACGAGTTCATTGTAGCGGGAGTTCGACGGGGTGGCGAGGATGCCCTTGGCGTCGATGGCTTGGAGGGCGGCTTGGCGGGCGGGGAGGTCAAGGCCTTGGAGTGCGTCGATCGTATCGAGGATGTAGTCGACGCTCCTGACGCCGTAGCCGACGGGGACGAGGCCGGGGCCGCCGAGGTCGTTGTACTGGAAGTAGTCGGGGCTGGGTTCGGTGTAGAAGGTGGCTCCGGGGGAGGCGGACTTGGTCGTGAGCGAGTAGGAGAGGCCGCGGTACTGGTCGGAGTGGTCGAGCATGGCGCCGGTGGGGCCGGAGCAGTAGAGGGTCATGCCTTGGGTGTTGGGGCCGGCGGCTTCGTTGGGATAGCAGAGAGAAGTCTGGACGTTGAGGACGGCGCCGTTGGACCAGCGGACGCGGGTATCGCACCAGAGGTAGCCTTCGCGGCCGTTGGGATAGGTGTCGACGATGCCGTAGTTGGAGACGGCGACGGGGAGGAGGCCGGTGATGAAATGGACGAGGTCGACGTAGTGGCAGCCGATGTAGGTGAACGTATCGGTGTTCTCGGTGGTGCACCAGTTTTGGAAGTTGGAGTCGCGGTAGTACCACTTTTCCATGAGGCGGGCGGTGCCGAGTCTGAAGTCGCCGAGGCGGCCGTCGCGGTAGAGGGAGCGGGCTTTGTGGGAGCGGTCGTCGAAGCGCTTGTGATATTCGACGGCGACGAGGAGGCCGCGAGTTTGGGCGGATTGGGCGATGGTTTCGGCTTCGGCGGCGGTGAGGACCAGGGGCTTGACGCAGAGGACGTGCTGGTTGGCTTCGAGGGCGGCCATGACGGCTTCGAAGT
>JBKJLJ010000601.1:0-8673 GCA_046597015.1 Bryobacteraceae bacterium | reverse complement strand
AAAGGATAAAGCAGAGGCAGGGGCAGAAAGAGAAGCAGAAAGAAGCCTAGCGGATTTGGCGTGGCCGACTCAAAGGCTCCTCTGTCTCCCGCGAAGTGCACCGTCCAAGGGATCTCAACATAGCGCTGCACAACTCCGCTGATGCCGGAGTTATGGCTGGCACCACCGCTCACAATGGCACCAGTCTCTCGGGGATACGCCGGATTTCCGGTTCGGGCGTAAGTTTCCGCAGCCCAGAACATCCCGGAAGCCACGAAAAGTACCCCAAAAACGAGCCCGGTGCGAAGTGGCTTAGGACGGTGGAGGATCGTCCAGCCAAACAGCAGCAGCAACGGGATTGCTCCGAAGATCGCCACATTTTTGATGCCGAAGGTCTGACCAAGTAGAAACGCACCCAGATACAGCCAACCTGCCTTTGAGCTTTCATACGAGCGGAGCAGTGCGTAGATGCTTCCGATCTGAAAGACAGCCATAGCCAGGTCGTCCTTGGGGACGCTACCCGTCCAATGCAGGAAAGGCAGGAATGCCGCCGCCGCGGCTCCCAGCAGCGCTGCTTCGCGGCTCAATCCGCAGGCCCGGGCGGTTCGGATCACGAGCCACAGGTAGAGGATGAACTCCGGCACCACCAGAAGTTGAGCCGCGGCACGCCCTCCTATAGCAAACTCCAGCGCTCCCAGAACCTCTCCACCCTGCGGGAAGAACGACTCGGGCAGCACATAGTCGGGGCGAATCACATGCGTTGACAAATAATGCCGCGCCAGGGGGAAGTGGTAGGCGATCACGTCGTAAGCGTTCACGGGGCTGAGCGCAAGCAACGCCGTGCAGGCGACAAAGAAAATCCCGAAGAAAACGACCAAGCCCGGCCATAGCCCGGACATGCCGCTGTCTTGGCGCCAGGAGTCCCACAGCAGGCCAGGCACCCGAACGGCGTCCCGCCAATAGAACAGGACAGGAGAAGTGGCGATCAGGAGTGCGGCCACGATCACAGGAGTGTAAAGCAGCCCCAGCTTTCCTATCGCCGTAAAGAGCAGTAGGAGCGCGCCGAATCCGGTGGCGATTGCTAGCGGCGCGTCACGATCCGTGACATCGAGCCGTGCCAGCAAAAGCCGGCCTATCGAATAGGCGGCAAGAATCGTCCAGGCGACCGCCAGCGAACCCCGCGGCTCGCACAAAAGCGCTACCAGCACGGGGACAGCCAACCAAAAGGGTTCAAATCGCCATAAGGTGGACTTCCGAAGCCACAGGTAAACAATCGCCGCTGCCCCCAGTACGACCGGCAGCGCCTGGATCACCGGAAACATCGCTCCCGTGCCGCGGAAATAGTTGATCGTCCAAACCAACGGGGCAGCGCAGAGAACGAGGGCCGCGACCAACCAACCAAGTGCCGTCCACTGCCTCCAATCTTGCCAACTCCCGTTCATCGAGCCGCATCCAGCAGGACATGTAAAGTCTGTGCCGCCGAGCGTCTCCAATGGAATTGAGCCGCGTGCTGGAGGCCATCCTTCACCAGTTGCTCCCGGTAGGCGGTATCCGTAGCGACCCGCAGCATCGCCTGGGCGAGCAACGCAGGCTCCAGCTTGGCAAATCGGCTGGAGGACGAGCCTGTTACCTCCCTCATGCCCTCGGTATCGATGCAGACAACCGCTGAACCGGAAGCCTGCGCCTCCATGGCCGGCAAAGAAGTCGTTTCGTAGATCGCCGGAATCACCAGCGCGTTCGCCGCCGCGTAAATGGGGCACAACTCTTCGTGGGGAACATAGCCGGTAAAGACCACGTGTTCTTCCAGTGCAAGTCTGCGAATGATCGCATTCAGGTCGATACTGTGCGGATTCAGCGTCACGAGCACAAGCCGGAAGTCAGGCAGCTCGGGACGCAGGAGCGCGAACGCCTCCAGCAACAGGGGCACGTTGCGCCTTCCCGATGCCGAACCGACAAAGACGAAATACGGATGACCTTCGGCAGAGTACCGGCGCCGGACCGCGTCAAGTTCGGAAGGGGAAAAATCAGACCCGAAGTACGACGCCGGCGCCAGGGGGATTGCCACCACCTTTTCCGGATCGGCGTGCCAGTATTGGACGATATCGTTACGGGAGGCCTCGGTGTCGGCAATCACACGGGTTGCATGGCGTGCGCTCCATCCGTACAAGGGATTGTAAAGCCAGCGTTGCCCCGCCGGAAACATCTCCGGATGAATCACTGAGGTCGCATCGTGCAGAGTAACCACCGTTGGCGACCTGGACAACAAGGGCCGGGAATAGGACGGACAGAAGAGAACCCCGGCGGACACCAACGGGCCAAGCCGTGTGTTTTCCCAGATCAGCAGCCGCGCATTGGAGGAATGCACAACCTGTTTAAGATTCGGCGGCAAGACGACATCCAGCGCTTTCGGGACGTGAACTTCGATCTCTACACCGGACGGAACCACGTCGGGGGTCCATTCGCGAAGGATGCTCAGCAAGTAACGGCCTACCCCTGTAAGTTTGCCTTGGATCCTCCAGGCGTTCACTGCCACTCGCATTTCCCGCTTAGGTTATCACACAGCGTCGTTTTGATATCCTGAACTTTGCTGATTCATGAAACTGCTTCTACTGGGATTCTCCCGGATCGCGCAACGAAGAATTCTGCCGGCGCTGGCGCGCTTGGGGCTGCAAGGAATCGAAGTGGCGTCGGTCCTTGCGGAGTCCACTGAGAACCCCCACCTTCCAGTCGAGAAGCGCTATTTCACGTATCAGGAGGCGCTCGATAACAGCCGCGCTGATCTCGTTTACGTTTCTACGATCAACAGCTTGCATGCGCCGCTGGCATGCGCGTCCCTACGGCGCGGATTTCATGTCATCGTTGACAAGCCCGCGTCTCTGACCGTGCCAGAGGCGGCTGACTTGACGGAACTGGCTGCCTCAAAAGGGAAGTGCGTGGCCGAAGCGACGGTTTGGGCCTACCATCCCCAAGTCGGCCGGGCGCTGGAGCTCTTTCAGGGCGGCGCGACGCGGATCGCAGCGGCATTCAGCTTTCCTCCGCCGCCCGAGACCGATATCCGCTACCAAGCAGAATGGGGTGGCGGCGCCGACAACGATCTCGGTGCCTATGCCCTGACGCCCGGGCGGCATTTCTTCGGGCAACCCGCCGAAGCGATAGAAGCGCGTATATTGTCAGAAAGTAGGGGCGTAACAACCAGCTTTGCGCTGTTGTCTGTGTATCCGCAGGGCCGGTCTCTCACCGGGTATTTCGGTTTCGATACATCTTACGTCAACCAATTGCAGGTGGCCAGCCCGCTGGTAAGCATCTCGATGGAGAAGGTTTTCAGTCCGCCCGCCGCCCTCCCCCTGCGGCTTTCGGTTCTCGAAGGCAATGAAGTCCGGGGGATTGACCTCCCCCCCGCCGATACGTTTGAGCTTTTTATGCGCGATGTATTCGAGGCCATTCGGGTGGGCGAGTTCGAGCGCTTCCGTCGGGACTTGCTGGCTGATTCGGTAGAGCGCGAGGCTTTGCGAGCGTCGCTGCTGCGCTCAAAAAAAACGGCGAGCTTGCTCGATCCAACCGAGGTAGCGCTCCAAATGGGCTTCCGGGCGAAAGGCTCGTAAGTCCGGCGCTCGCCAGTTCTCGCGAAATCCCATCGAATCCGTTTGATCCAGTATCTGCTCAAGCTCATTGAGGTCGCTATACACGAAGCCGCCCGCCGTATTTCGCACGACCTCGGGGAGAGCACCAAAAGAACTGGTAATAACCGGTGTTCCAGCTTGGAGGGACTCAAGGATGGTAAGGCCGAACGTTTCAAAACAGATGGAGGGAACAAGGGTCGCGCGCGCATTGGCATAGAGCGCGGCCAGTTCGGCATGCTGCACACGGCCGAGAAATTCGATCAAGGGGCTCCCACCGGCCAACTCTCGCAATTGCGGTTCGAACTCGCCCGCGCCGGCGATCAACAGCCGTCGTCCGGTGCGAAGGAAGACCGGAATGATCTCCTGCACTCCCTTGGCGCGCTCCAGTCTCCCCGCATAAAAATAGGAATTGCTCTCGACTCTTTGGGCAACAGCAGATTCCCGCACGAAATGGGGAAGTACTTTGGCATCGATGTAAGGCGGCGCGGAGGCATACCGTTGCCGGACGAACTCGCTCGGTGCCAGGAACAGTTGAATTGACCGGGCGGCCTTCTCGATCATCGACCCCAATCTCCAGAGCTGCGGAGGCCGACCCTGTACAAGTTGACACCGAATGCAATCACGGCTCTCGCATGCCTCCCGCCCGTTCCGAAATAGGATGTGAGTCGGGCAGATCCACCAATAGTCGTGTAGCGTACAGACGCGAAGGGCATTGCTGATCGGGATAGCGTCCAACCCAATCAAGGAAATATTGTGGAAGTGAACCACGTCAAACCCGGATTGCAGGATCTCTTGCAATGCCTTTTTCTTGAGGCATAAACGCCCGGTGATCTGGGTCAGGACGGGGGAGGCGCGGCTCTGGGAAAGGGTATGGACGCGGATCGAAGGATGCAAGGCGAAGGGGGACGGCGAAACGTTGCGTTGCAGGATGTGGAACGCGTCGGCACAATGCACAATCTCCACTTCGTGGCCCGCCACCGCCAACTCGTTTGCCAGTTGGGCAACGAACACCGCGTCTCCACCAAAGTGCAGTGGAGGGAAGAAGGTCGTCACCATGCAAAACCTCATAGGTAGGATTTTAGCGCGGTGGGGACTGACGCCAGCCTTTAACGCTAGGAGAAGAACAGCGCATCCCGCCAATTCCAATTCCGCCGCAGTCTGGCAAAAGACACCCAGTACGATTCGCAAACAGTACCAGTGCTCCGTCCAGCGGAAAACCGTTCACCGAGAAGAAAATTTTATATTTCCATTCTTTGCAACAAATGCCCCCTCGCCCTAGGCGAAATGCTTGCACCGAGAGTGTAGAGTTAAATCGAAAAAAGGCCGCTGCGCCTGCCCGGCCCGGCGGCCTTTTCCATTTCTAAACCAAGGAGCTAAAATCATGCAAAACCAAGACCCGTCAGACATCACCGGCTGGGAGGACGAAACCGTCCGCCAGTTCGAACTCCGTCTCGAGGCCGAGCGCACCGCCGCTCGCCAAGCCATTAACCGGCGCAACGCCATGAAATCCACCGGCCCCCGCACGCCCGAAGGCAAAGCCGCCTCGAGTCAAAATCGACTCGCCCACGGACTCTGCTCCAGCACCCTTTTACTACCCGGGGAACTCCAGGCAGACTTTGACCAACTGCGAGCCGAAACCCGCGCCACTTATCTCCCCAAGACCGCCGAAGAAAACGTCCTGGCCGACCAACTCACCGAATCGCTCTGGCGCTTGAACCGGGCCCATCGCGTCGAAACCAGAATTTCCACCCTCGTCATGAAGGACGTCTTCGAAATGCTCGACGACGGCACAGAGCCCGTCGATACTCACCCGGATCACCTGCTTGCCGCCGGGTTCTTTAACAACAGCTACGATGGCATCCTCAGCCGCATGCAGCGCTATGTGACCACCGCCGAACGCAGCTATCACAGGGCTCTCAAGGCTCTCCAACAAGCCCAAAAGAACCGGCCCGCCCAACCGCCAGTTCCCGAGCCCATGCCGGCGAAAGCAGCCACGGCCAATAGCCCCTACCCGAGGTTGGCTTTGAACCGCAATTTGTACCCACCGCCCCCGTAAACGCCCCGGCCTTTCACAACCGCCCCTGAAGTGGCTTCGTTTCGCAGAACCCCGCCGCCTCCGAACCGTCGCTTGTTCTTTGACAATTGAATAGCTAAAACTTGCCTTGGGCCAATTGGCCAGCTAAGTACTCCGAAGCCCGCATCGATAGCGCCAGAGTCGTGGCATTGGTTCCACTCACCGAAGACACTCAAACGCCGGCGCCGAATCGACACGGGAGGACCTACTTTTCGGACTTGTACAGGATGCTGATCAGTTCGCTGCCGCCAAACGCGGTCTTTCCAACGACGACGCCGAGGAACTTAAACCCTTCCTCACCGGCTTGGCGCAGCTCTTTCTCCATCGTGGAGGTCTTCGAGGTGGCCACCAACTTGTACGTAATCTTGCCGCCTTTCGTATCCGGGTTGAGTTCCAGGATCACAGCGACTTCCTTCCCCCCGAACGTGGAAGAGAACACGGTCTGCCCACAATAGAAAAAGCCCTCCTCGCCCGCCTGATTGAGCTCCTTTTGCATCGTCGAGGTCTTCGAGGTCGCCACCAGTTTGTACTTCCGGCCCGCTGAGGGGATAGCCGAGTTCTTGCTCATCACCGTGATCACTTCGCTGCCGCCAAACGCGGATTCACCGCCCATCACGCCACTAAAAACGAAGCCGTCGGCTGCCGCCTGATTCAGTTCCTTCTCCATAGTCGAGGTCTTGCTGGTTGCTAAAACGCGATAGTCGACTTTTCCGTCGGCCGAAAGAGCGAATGAAGCGGTCAAAGCCGCGGTTAATAGGAGTCTGAGAAGCATCAAAACAGGATATCACCGTGCTACTCTCTGGAGATGACTGGCGACTTGTTTCGAGAGTTTTCCACCCGAAAACTCGCACAATTGGCCGGGCGGATCGACGTCTGTCTCGATCGCCTGAGTGACGACCAACTCTGGGCCCGCGGTAGCGAACACGAAAACGCCGTCGGCAACCTCGTCCTCCATCTGATCGGGAACACGGGGCAATGGATTCTGAGCGGCGTCGGGGGGGCGGTCGACAATCGCGAGCGCGACGAAGAGTTCAATGTCCGCAACGGCGTCAGCAAGGCAGAATTGAAGGCCCGCCTCGCCGAGCGAATTGCGGCCGTAAACCAAGTCATCGCCGGAGTCAGCGACGCCCGGCTGGCCGAACGAATCCAGGTCCAGAAGTATGACGTTTCGGTCCTCGAAGCGATCTACCATGTCGTCGAACATTTCGCCCAGCACATGGGCCAGATCGTTTTTGCCACCAAGCTGTTCACCGCCCAGGAACTAGGTTTCTACACTCACTTAAAGCGCCCGGCGCATGGAGAAAAAACACCGTGAAAACCCTGCTTTCCCTCCTGGCCATCGGCGTCTTATGGGCCCAGCCAAAGCCCTCTACGCGCTCCCTGAACAGCATTAACTGGATGGAGTTTCAGGAGTTCGTGCCCGAAAAGATCGACACCGTGCTGATCCCCACCGGCACCATGGAAGCCCACGGCGTCATGAACAACGGTGCCGACAATACCGCGCCGGAAGCGATGGTCAAAGACCTCGCCGAAGGCCTCAACGCGCTCTACGCGCCCGTTCTTCCCTACGGCATGACCGGCACCTTGGCTCCCTTCGCCGGCTCCTTCGCCATCAAAGAAAAGTCATATCGCCTCTTCCTGACCGACGTCCTGGAAGGCTGGGCCGGACAGGGCTTTCGCAACGTCATCGTCGTCAACGGTCACGGCGGACCCCAAACTGCCGTCCTGAACGATATCGCCCAGGACGTCGGCCAGCGGTTACGGGTTCGGGTGCTGGTCATCAACTGGTGGTCCACCTGTTCCGACGCAACCCTCAAGGTATTCGGTCAGGACGGCGGCCACGCCGGATGGAACGAAACCGCCTACGTGCAAGCCGTCGACGGGAAATTAATCCACCCCGAGCGCGACGACAAAGACCTCGCGACCCCACGGCAGGGTGCCGCAACATGGTTTGCTTACCCCTTTCCGTCATCGGTGATTCTCTACCAAAAAGGCCAAGGCTATCCGCAGTACGACGCCGGCAAGGCCGCGCAGTACAAGACCGCCGTAAACGCCTGCGTCCTGGACCTCGTCAAAGACACCATCCGAAAGTGGGACAAGGCAAAGATTTTCCGCTGATACCGGGGCTGGGCTAATCTGGTTAGAGAAAGTCAATGTTGCGCTCTTCCTTAATTACGCTCGCGGCGCTCTCCTGTTCCAACCTCTGGGCTCAGCCTCTCGACGTCGCTTTCTTTGAAGCCAAGATTCGGCCCGTCATGGCCGCCAAATGCTACGCCTGCCACTCCTCTAAACTCAAGGCCCCCATGGGCGGACTGGTCCTCGATACCAAAGCGGGCATGGCGGCCGGCGGCAGTGGCGGCGCAGTAATCACAGCGGGCAAGCCCAGCGCAAGCCGGTTGCTGACGGCGTTGCGCTTCACCGATCCCCATTTGCAGATGCCCCCCTCCGGAAAGTTGCCGGAGTCCGTAGTCGTCGATTTTGAAACCTGGATCGCCTCTGGCGCCCCGGACCCGCGCACCGCCGCTCCCGCTGGCGAAACGACCTCCGCGCTCAAGGGCATGTCCATCGAAACGGGCAAGAATTGGTGGGCCTTCCAACCCATCAGCGAACTGCCTGCCCCGCCGGTCAAAGCCCAAACCTGGGCAAAGAACAAGATCGACCCATTCATCCTTTCTAAACTCGAAGCCAAGCGGTTCACCCCCGCTCCCACCGCGGATAAGCGCACCCTCGTGCGCCGGGCCTACATCGATCTGGTGGGCTTCAAGCCAACCTACGAAGAGGTGGAAGCCTACGCCGCCGATTCGGCACCCGACGCCTGGACCAAGCTGATTGACAAGCTCCAGGCGATGCCGCAGTATGGCGAACGCTGGGGCCGCCATTGGATGGACGTCGCCCGCTTCGGCGAAGATAACCCCACCTCGGAGGCCACCAACCAGCCTTATGTCTACGCGTGGCGCTATCGAGATTGGATCATCGAAGCCGTCAATCGCGACGTGCCGT
>JBKJLJ010000591.1:0-6569 GCA_046597015.1 Bryobacteraceae bacterium | reverse complement strand
GTTTGCGCGGAGCTTCGGATGGGCCGGAATCGGCATACTCGTCGTCATCGGTGTCGGGCGAGAATTCGTCGCGCTTGTTGAAGCCGATCGTAGCTTCGAGCACCAGGAACACGTCGTACCCGGACCTTTTGATTTCACCGATCGCTTCCGCGATGCGGTCAGAGTCGGACAGCGATTCGTTAATCGCGTTCCCGAGATCCTGCATTAGCTCTTTCAGTCGGTCTTCCAAAGAAATGGCCCTCTCACATATCACTTCTGGGCACTCCCAGAATAACACTCTCTAGTTCTATCGGCGCAGCGGGGGAAATTCTACAGCTTTATAATGGAGATGTACTATGCTATCGATCGGACGAAAATTCATGACCCACGTAATTCCGGGGATCATCAAGCCGCTTCACATCTTGTGGAACGAGATGATCGGGTTCGTTTTCATTTGTATCGCGATCATCGCTACGCCGCGAGTCTACAAGGAGGTGGCGGCATTTTCCGGAGAGCCCGATCAGCTGGGAAGAATCGCCCTAGGATTGTGCTTCCTCTTGCCGATGTACGGCTTCGGCCTTTCCTCGTTCTGGCGCGCACGGAAGATCAAGAAAACCTAGCCCGGCGTAGGTAAGGTATACCTCCTAGAGTCGATGGGTTGTGAACCTGAGTTATGTTGCTTACTATAAAAGTTTGCTGGCATACTCCCGATGGACCTAGGGAAGGGTCGGGCCCTGCATTGCCCATGACTGAAATCGACGAATCCCGATGGCGGCCACCGCAGCGCGTTTTCGCTGCGATGGTTGCTTGGCGAGCGGATCGCCTCGCAGAACCCGTCGTTAAGTTGCGCTTTCTGAGGCGTTCAGCGGCTTTTTTTTCCAGTCGCCCGGTGAGCCGCGTGTTTCGAAGTGCCCAGGTGCGGCATTTTTCCGCCCTACTGCTGGCCCTGGGTCTGCTTCCGATTCCAATCGTTTCGGATGGGGCCCGGCTGGTTCGGTCGGCGGTGGGCAGGGTGACGATCGGTCGCGGCGACGAGGTTGTAAGGGTTTGGCAGGTGGAGGCGACCGAGGCGCACGAGCTCTATAGCAACGGTCTTCGTATTGAGAAGCGTTACACGCTTCCGACTCACGGGTCTGAGCCGTTTGTGCAGTACCGACGGACAAATGACGCGAAAGAGGAAGGGCCGGCGCCTTTTGGAATCGTTTATCACACGACCGAGAGCCATGCGCTACCGTTTGAGGAGAGGCGAAACCGGGAGCTCCGCCGGATTGGGGCGGGGGTTTTGGAGTACGTGCGGAGGATTCGCGCTTACCACTACGTGATTGACCGGTTTGGCCGGGTATGGCGGGTGGTACCGGAAGGCGAACCGGCTCATCACGCCGGCAACTCTGTTTGGGCGGACGAATCGCATTATTATTTGAACTTGAATTCGAGCTTTCTCGGCGTTTCGTTCGAGGGCCCCTCGCGTGACGAATCCGGCCAAACGCCCGCCACGGCGGCGCAGATCCATTCGGGCCGGCTGTTGACGGACCTGCTTCGTTCCCGTCACCGGATCCTTGCTGCCAACTGCGTGACGCATGCGCAAGTGTCGGTGAATCCTGACAATATGGGCATCGGGTACCACACGGACTGGGCGGCGAATTTTCCGTTTGAGCTGATGGGTCTGCCCGACAACTATCGGATTCCGCCGCCAGCGATGACGCTATTCGGATTTCAGTACGATCCGACTTTCCGGGCTGCGACGGGCGAGCGGCTGTGGCGTGGTCTCGACGAGGCGGATCTAGAGCTGCAACGAAAGGCGGTGGCAAGCCGCACGACCTTGGCGACGTTGCGAAGAGGGCTCACGCAGAGGTATCGCCACCTGTATGACAAGATAAAGCAACCCGATTTCTCCCAGGAGGGCAACTAATGTCCCACACATATTCCGATGGCTCGACCCCGGTAGGTCTGGACGTGGGGACCAGCCGTATCGTGGCCGCATGGCCTTCCGAGAGTGGTTATCGGTTTCGGAGCCAACTGAACTCTTTTGTAACGTTGCCGAACTCAAGGATGACGGAGAGCGTTCTGCGCCGAGAGAGCGTCCCGCACACCGTACGCGGGGCGGAGATTTTGGTCCATGGCAATGAGAGCGAGCGCTTCGCGGACCTCATCGGGGCCGAACTGCGACGGCCAATGACCAAGGGGTTCTTGAACCCGGCGGAGCCGGAGAGTATGCCGATGATGCAGAACTTGCTGCTTTCGCTGCTCGGTCCGGCTGCTCATTCCCGGCAGAAGCTCTTTTTCAGCGTCCCGGCGCCGCCGCTTGGCGCGCACGATAGTTTGACTTATCACGAGGCTACGCTACGACAGATTCTGGGTGAGCTCGGTTACGACGCGAAGCCGATCAACGAAGGTCTGGCGGTCATCTACAGTGAACTGGAATCTTCCAATTACACCGGGATCGGCATCAGCTGCGGCGGTGGGCTGTGTAACGTTTGCATGTCTTATCTCGCCGTACCAGTGATCCAGTTTAGCGTCCCCAAAGCAGGCGATTTTATCGACTCGAATGCGGCGGCGGTGGCCGGTGAAATGGTCAATCGCATTCGTATGATCAAGGAAGACGGCTTTTTGTTTAACGGCGTCGCGCATGACAAGGCACACCAGGTCATTTCGGTGTACTACGACGATATGATTCAAAGTGTGGTGCAGGCGATGCGGGAGGTCTTTTCCCAGGCCAAGAGCTTGCCGCGCCTGGGTCGACCGATCCCGCTTGTGTTGAGCGGTGGGACGGTGCTTCCACCTGGATTTAAGGAACGCTTCGAGCAGGCTTTGCGTCAACAAGATTTCCCCGTTCCGGTGAGTGAGGTCCGCTTGGCGGCCGAACCCCTGAACTCAACCTCGCGTGGTGCTGTCATCGCCGCGTTGAGCGAAATGTAGACTGAGGTATCTATGCTCCGAATCCTGGTTGGACTTTCCGCGTCAGCACTCTTGTTTGCGCAAATGCCGGGACAGTATCCAACGGGGCAGCCACGGCCTGGCCAGTATCCTCAGGGGGGGCAGTATCCACAGGGGCAGTATCCACAGGGGCAGTATCCGCAAGGGCAGTACCCACAGGGCCAGGGGACCGGATTGCCGATCCCTTCTATTAAATTTCCGAAGCGGGCCCCTAAGGGAGAAAAGGCGGAGAAGGGACCGAAGCTTACGGCGATCGAAGGGACTTTGCGGCAGTTGGGCGAGAAGGAGCTGGTGCTCGAGAGTACGGCAAGAGGTGTATTGAAGTTTCGGTTGCTGGCGAAGACTTTGTTCCGCGATAAGGCCGGCGAGCCGATGCGCGATTCCCTTTTGAAGCCAGGAGATCTCCTTCAGATCGAAGTTAGCGCGGAAGACGAGGAGACGGCGGTCCGGGTGAACCTGGTTCGGCCGGGTACAGCCGAAGAGCGGGCGAGCGTGGAAACAAAGTCGGTCGAGTCCGCCCCGGCCGAGGCAACCCGTGCCCCCCGGAGTCCGGGTGCGGAGCCGGTGGTCGCGGCTGAGAAGGTAGCGGCTCGAGCGGAGGTATCGACGCCGAAATATGGGGGAGAACCGTTGGAGGACCGGCCGGTTCTTCGCCGTGGTGTTCCCGACCGGGCCAAGAACGCGCCTGTAAAGAGGGAGGTTCAGACGGCACCCGAGCCCCCGGAGGAGCCGGCGCTATTGAAACTGCCCGTTGCAGCGGCCGCCGATCCGGTGATTGCCGCCGCGCGGGAGGAAGCTACGAATTTCACGGCTTCGCTGCCTAATTTCCTGGTTCTGCAACACACGCTTCGCTATATGAGCGCGACGAACCCGCCGGATTGGAATGCGCTCGATACGGTTTCGGCCGACGTGGTCTGCGTGAATGGCCAGGAGGAGTACCGCAACATCAAGATCAACGGCAGGCCGACGAAGGCCGCGGCCGAGAAGACTGGCGCTTGGTCTACGGGAGAGTTCGTCACAACCCAGCAGGACATTCTTTCGCCCATGACGGCGGCCCAGTTCTCCAAGCGCGGGACCGATCGCATCGGTGGCCGAACGGTCCTCGTATACAATTTTGCGGTCAAGCAACCGTTTTCCCATTGGCAGGTGCACTCCACCGACGAAGGAAAGATGTACCGTCCTGGTTACAAGGGAACGATGTGGATTGATCAGGAGACAAACCGGGTGATGCGGATCGAACAGCAGAGCCTCAGCTTCCCGGGGGACTTTCCGTTCGACAAGGCGGAGATCATCCTTGAGTACGATTTTGTGCGGATCGATAACAAGATGTTTCTGCTGCCGGTACACAGCGAAAATATGATCTGCCAGCGCGGATCGAATAACTGTAGCCGGAACGAAATCAACTTTAGGAACTACCGAAAGTTCGGGGCGGACTCCAAAATCGATTTCGAGAAGAACTGACCTGCTACACTAGAGAAAGGTTTTACTGTCGAAGGTCCCACTCAGGTTTTCCGGGGGACCATTGTACGCCGGACGAACCGGCGTCTCCTCTCTTTATTTTGTCCGGCAGGGAGAGTCTGATCCGGAACATTCGGCACGGTACGAACTGGAGGCTGCATGGCTAGAGCACACACAACATTCAAGAAACGGCAGAAAGAGTTCGCGCGCATGGAAAAGTCGCAGGAGAAGGCGGCTAAGCGGGTACAGAAGAAGACCGACGGTACAGGACGAGAGCCTGGATCGGGCCCTGAGATTGAAACGGAGCCGATCGACTCGTTCACGCTTCCGCCGGAAGAGCGCACCGTTTAAGCTGCCCCACCCTGGGGTTATTACTTCATTCTAAAATTCGTAAGGCCCCCGTCTCCGGGGGCCTTTTCTCATTTCTAGCCCTTAAAGAAGATCCGCCAAATCTTATTGTTCCCGTCTTCGCTCAGTAGTAAGCTGCCATCGGCGAGCTGCAACAGCCCCACCGGACGGCCCCAGACTTCCTTGCTATCCTCGCCGAGCATGAACCCAGTGAGGAAATCCTCGGGCTGACCGGTGGGTTTACCGCCCGAGAACGGGATAAAGACGACCGAGTAGCCGAGGCGCTTGGCGCGGTTAGACGAACCACGATAGGCGACAAAAGCTCCGTTGTGGAACTTAGCGGGGAACTGCTTGCCCGTGTAGAAGGCGAAATCCATTGCGGAGGAGTGGGCCCGGAGGACCATATCGGGTTCAATCGCCTTTTTGACGGCAGCCGGGTTCTTCCCCTTGTGACGCGGCTCTTCGTTGTTCCCGATGTAGGCATACGGCCAGCCGTAGAAGGCACCCTTCTTCACGGAAGTGAAGAAATCGGGCACGAGATCATCGCCCAGGCCGTCGCGTTCCTGCACGGTAATCCAGGGCTTGCCGCTCTGAGGATTCATCCGGATATTCACGGCGTTGCGCAGGCCCGTGGCAAAAATCTGTTTGCCGGTGCCATCGGGGTTGTAGACATGAATCGCCGCGCGGTCTTCCGGATCGCCGTCCTTGATATTGTCACTCGAACCCACCGACAAATAGAACTTTTCGCCTTTCGGGTCGAAGGCGATGCCGCGCGACCAGTGGCCCTTGCCGTATCCCTTCAGCGCAACCACTTCTTCGCCAGCCCCGATGGTCAACGCCTTCGCATCGAGCTTATAGCGTTTGACCGACTCGGCCTCGGTAACGTACAGGTAATCCTTCCACAACGCCATCCCAAACGGCCGGTCGAGGCCGGAAATGAGGGTCTTGGGCTGCTTCGGATTGCCTGGGCTGACAATAGCAACGCTGCCTTTCGGCAGGCTCTCGGTGACCAGGATGGCACCGCCGGGCAGTTCGAGCATGATCCGGGGCTTTTGGAAGCCGGTGGCGAACTCCTCGGCGACAAAGCCAACGGGAAGTTTCAGCTGAGCTCCGGGCGGCCGCGGAATCACTTTCGCGCCGTTGGCTACCGAACTGGCGGGGTTCGGTTCCGGCAGCGTGAACTTCTTATTCTTCGCCCAAGCGAGAGTACTCAGCCCGAGCGCACATCCCAAAAGTTTCCGTCTCTGCATACAGAGGCAGTTTATCATTCCTACTTCTGGGTTAGCTTTCGGATAAATTCGATAGTCGGTTTCGGAGCCTCAAATTCAGCTTCCTGCAACACGTTCCGGCCAAATCGGTCTTTCGCGTTGAGGTCGGCACCGCGGTCAACCAGGTATTGAATCATCTCGTGGTCACCGAAGCGAGTGGCGGTATGCAGAGCGGTGCCGCCGCCCGGGCGGGCCTCGTTGACGTCCCCGCCGAACTCGACCATCAGCTTCACGGCGTCCAGCTTTCGACTTTGGGCGGCCAGCAGGATGCCGCCAGCGCCATCCGAGGACTTGGCCTTCGGGTCGGCACCCAATTTCACGAGTTCCCGCATCATGGCCGCATCGCCACGTTCCGTCGCGGTTAGAAATGGCGTTAGGCCGAAGCTGCGGAAAGCATTTTGCTGGCCGCTTTGGCGCGTAGTCTTTGCCGTCAAATCGGCACCCCGGGCGACGAGAGCTTTGACCAGTTCGAGTTTGCCAAGCCGGACGGCGTCGTGGAGGGGGGTGCTGCCGTTGGCGTCGCGAAGGTTCACTTCGGCGCCGTAGTCGAGCAAAAGCCGAGCGACGGGTTCGTGCCCGCGT
>JBKJLJ010000469.1:0-2740 GCA_046597015.1 Bryobacteraceae bacterium | reverse complement strand
GCATGTCGCCGGGTTGGATTGTCGCGCGGGATTCGACGTTGGCGGCGCGGAAGTTAGACAGGAGCCGGGCTTTGCCCAGTTGTAGGGAGTCCTGGCCGGGGCCGGCAGAGCCGAAGTGGTTATCGTACTGGTCGCCGAAAAGATCGAGCGCGACGAGGGTGGCTTGGGGGCGAGCTTCGAGGACCATGATGGCGGAACGGCCGGAGCCGGCGCCCATATCGAGGACGCGGCCGGACCCGGAGGCGAGGAAGGAGTTTGTGGGGAGGGCCGTACGGCCATTGAGGTCGAGGCCGAAGCGGATGAGGGCGAAGGAGGCGAGAGACCAGAGGGAGAGCAGCAGGGCGGGAAGGAGGATCCACCGGGACCACTTTCGCCGGTAGGCGAGCAGGGCGAGGGGGAGGGCGACGAGAGTGACGAGCAGGTGGCCGTAGATGACGAGAGCGGGGTACCCGAAGTTTATATGTGAGCGCATACTCATTTATAGACGATGGGACGAGAGCTGTCAAGCGATTCCTGGCGATACCATTGTTGCGATGAACACCATGCAGTTAAGCATTCGGTAGATAGGCAAGTCCCAAGGAGTTGTGATCCCTAAGCCAATCCTTATCCAGTTGGGAATGAGCGGCGAGACGGGGGGGTGAGATGACTGTCGAAGGCGATTCGTTGGTGCTGCGCCGACAGGCTCGCCCAGTGTGCGCCGGTTGGGCGGAGGCTGCCAGGAAGATCGCTGCCCTGAGCCACGACGAACTGGTGATGGGTGAATTTGGAAATGCGATCGACGAGGAATTAGCGTGGTAATCTAATCCCACCGCGGCGTCTAGATCAGAAAGACGCGTCCGTGAGTTTTGGTGTCTCCCGGCGAGATTCATGATCACTGGCGGAACGTGATCGTTGCGTCGATGATCTAGTGCTTTTTTGCAAAAGTTCGGTCGTGATTAAAGTCCGCTTACTGGCGCGCGCGGTTCGGTGCTGTCAGTGACTTCCGTCGAACCGCGACCGTAAAAGAGGGGACAGATCGAGGGACGAAGAGGTTAGGGCCGTGCAGGTAACGACCCTAACCGCCACGTGAAGCACTTTGCGCGAAGTGTTCCCTGACTAACCCATGATTTCAGGTGCTTGCCGGTTCGCTTGGTGCTGGAAGGTGGAGGCCGAGCGGCCGGCCGCGGTTCGCTCGGCCTGCTGGCCGTTGATCACGAACGATAGCTGCGCTTATTCCGCTTACCCGGGACTTGGCAGTTCGATGAGCCAGCCGAAGTGCCTGCCGCTGGGCGGCCGCGTGAAACGGATCCCCTCTAGCGGGCGGCACGGTAGGCCGGGTTCGGCCGAGGAACGGCGGCCTTCGCCTGCTGCAAAAATTGATCGATGAGCCCGTTGAGTTCCCGGACGCGGGCGGGTTCGGCACCGGCCAGATTCCTGGTCTCGCCGATATCTTCGGCCAGATTGTAGAGTTCGAGCTTGTCGGACTGATCCGGGTTTTCGCAATAGAAGCGAATGAGCTTCCAATCGCCTCGGCGCACCCAGGTGCCGGGGGTGTTGCCGGTGAGGGGGGTGTAGTGGGGGAAGTGGCAATAGAGCGTGTCGCGCTGAAGCCGCTTTCCGGCGAGGGCGGGACGGATGTCTATGCCATCCAGGGTGAGGCCGGGGTGCGGCTTATGGCCGGTCATGGCGAGCAGGGTGGGATAGAAATCGATGCTTTGCACGAGTTGGGTGCTGACGCTGCCGGGCTTGGTGTGGCCGGGCCATACGATGATGAGCGGTTCGCGCGTGCCGCCTTCATAGAGCGTCGCCTTGCCGCCGCGGAGGGGCGCATTGCTCGTGGCGGGGATGCCTTCAAACTCAGCGGACATCAGGCCCGGTTTCGTCAGGGGCCAGTGAACCCCGCCGTTGTCGGAGAAGAATGCGAAAATCGTATTGTCGCGCAGGCCGGCAGCGTCGACGGCGTCGGTGAGGCGGCCAACCGCTTGATCGAGGCTTTCGACCATGGCTGCGTAGAGGGGGTTCTTCTGCGGGGAATCCGGTCGAATGCGGCCGCGGTACTTTTCGATGAGACTAGCCTTGGCTTGCCAGGGCGAATGGACGGAGAAAGCCCAATAGCTCATATAGAATGGCTTTTCTTTATGAGCGGCGATGTAGCTAACGGCCTCTGCGGCCATACGGTCTTCGATATGTTCGCCGGCGGCGCCTTTGTCAGGCCAGAAGGCCCACGGGCCGAGATAGCCGCCGCCGGGACCAGGGCCGGGGGTGTGCGGCAGGTCGATATCGAAGCCTTGATTTACGGGGTCGTAGGGGGTGCGGCCGAGGTGCCATTTGCCGAAGTGAGCGGTTGCGTAACCAGCCTCGCGGTAGGCTTCGGCGAGGGTGAAGTAGTCCGTGTGCAGCCGGGTTTTGGTGTTGGCTTGCAGGGCGCGCAGAGTGGGCGGGGCGGAATCGACGATCTTCTGTTCTAGGACGACTTGCGGCAGATGGGCGTTTGGGGTGGTGATGCCGAGACGGGCGGGCCATTGACCGGTGAGAATGCTCGCGCGGGTGGGGGAGCAGAGGGGGCAGGCTGCGTAGGCTTGGGTGAAGCGCATGCCGCGCGCCGCCAAGCGGTCGATATTGGGCGTTTTATAGAGGGTGCTGTCGTAGACGCCGGTATCGCGCCAGCCGAGATCGTCGGCGAGGATGAAGATGACGTTGAGGGGGCGGCGGGTGGCGGCGCTAGCGACGACGGGAAGGGACTGGAGGAGTTGCCGGCGAG
>JBKJLJ010000425.1:0-7159 GCA_046597015.1 Bryobacteraceae bacterium | reverse complement strand
GGCGGCGGGGTTGGTGGGGGAGACGGATTCGAGGACGAAGCCACCGGCTTTGGCGGCTTGGCTGTGGCACCCGAGACAGTGGCTGCTGAGGAAGGCTTCGCGGGGGGCGGATTGGGCGGGGAGCAATGTGACGAAGGCGAGGAGTACGAGGTGGGCAGAGGACGACATGGGCTGATAGTAGTTTACGCTTCTGAGACCCGGGGTACAAGCGCTTGAGCGCTTAGGAAGAGAAGATTCGGGGCTGAGCGAGGGCCGCGTTCAGTTGGCTTTGGTAGTCGGCGCGGGAGATTTCGGTGACGCCGAAGCGGGAGAGGTGGGGGGTGAGGTATTGGACGTCGAGGAGGGTGAAGTTTTGGCGTTGGAGATGGTGGACGAGGCTGGCTAGGGCGACCTTCGACATGTCGCGTTGGGCGTGGAATTTGGATTCGGCGAAGAAGGCGGCGCCGAGGTGGATGCCGTAGGTTCCGCCGACGAGTTGGCCGTCGACCCAGACTTCGACGGAGTGGGCGTGGCCGGCTTGATGGAGGGTGTTGTACGCCTCGATGAGGGGTTCGGTGATCCAGGTGCTGGCGGGGCGATCGGAGCCGCGGGTGGCGCAGGCGCGCATGACCTGGACGAAGGCTTGGTCGAAGGTGACCTGGAAACGGGCTTGGGCGAGGGTCCGGGCGAGACTGCGGGAGAGGTGGAAGGCGTTAAGCGGGAGGACTGCGCGGCGGGGCGGGTCGTGCCACGTGAAGATGGGCCAGTTGGAGTAGGCCATGGGGAAGATGCCTTGGCGGTAACCGGCGAGGACTTCGGTGGGGTCGAGACGGAAGGTGCGGCGGATGATATCCAATATTCAGATTGTATGCGGAGGTAGGCGGGGACGTTTGGGAGAGGTTGGCCAGAGTGGGCCGGGAAGATGCAGGTGCCCGAGAATGGGCCGACGACGGTCGCGGTTCGGTGGTGGAGGCCGGAGGTTGTTAGCCCGATTGGGCGGGGGCGCGGGATAGATCGTTAGGATAGAATCAACGCTGAGGTGGCTTATGACTTTGGAGATTGCGGACGAGTCGGTTGCGCCGACTGGACTGAATGCTGCTGAGCTGAAGCGCGAGCTGGCTACAACTTTGTTTGCGCAGGGCCGGCTGTCCTTGGGGCGAGCGATGGAGGTGGCGGAGATGGATCGGATTTCGTTTCAACGGTTTCTGGGGGAGCGGGGCATTACGACGGCCTATGACGGGGTGGCGGATTGGCAGCGGGAAGAGGCTGACCTGCGCCGGCAAGGGCTGATTTCGTAGGGGCCAATGGGAGAGGGCCGGGCGATTTTGGTGGGTGATACGGGCCCGATTCTGAATTTTGTGTACACGGGTCGGGTTGAGGTGCTGGAGCGGTTTTTGGGTGAGATCCTCGTCCCAAGAGAGGTTCGGCGGGAACGGGAGAACTACGGGGTGGGGTTTCGGAAGATGCGGGAGGTGAGGTCCGGCCGGGACGGGTGGGGCAGCAACTTGTGTGGTTGCGGGCGGGGCGGAAGGTGGTGGTGGCGCGGGAAATTTCTGGAAGTGGGACACTGGCGTGCTTGGACTGGCGAAAGGAGAGGGGCTGATTGCGAGCTGTGGGCCATTGCTACGAGAGATGCAGAAGGCGACCAGAGCTTGGATGGGCGAAAGGTGGGCTGTGAATGGTCCGCTGACGGTCGCGGTTCGGTGCGGGTACGAGGGCGGGGGGGAGCGGCCGGAGAGGGGGAGGGAGAGGATGTAGCGATTCTCGACTACCTGACCGAGGGAGGAGCTGGTGGTGTTGATGAGAGGGGTGGAGGACGAGACCTCGATGGAGGTGCTGACTTCTCCGACGCTGAGAGAGACGTCGATGGTGGCTTGTTGTTGGACGAGGAGTTCGAATTCCTGTTGGCGGAACTTTTTGAAGCCGGCGAGTTCGACGGTCAGGTTGTAGCGGCCGGGTGGGAGGGCGGCGAGGGGCGGCTCCGGCTGTCGCTCCGAGAGGGGTATGCAAGACCCAACTCGATGATCTTGACTGGTATACACTAGCCGGATGTTTGTGTTTCGATTGCTCCTTGTGGCCAGTTCGTTACTGGCTCAGACCTCCGAGTTTGACTTAGTGATTGCCGGAGGGCGGGTGATGGACCCGGCGAGTGGGTTGGACGCAATCCGTTACGTGGGGGTTCGGAACGGCCGTATTGCCGCTATCTCGGGGCAGCCCTTGCGAGGGAAGCGGATGATCGACGCGAGGGGTCTGGTGGTGGCTCCGGGGTTCATCGATCTGCATTCGCATGGATTGACGAATGAAGCCAATGAGTATCAGGCTCACGATGGGGTGACCACGGCGCTGGAGCTTGAGGCTGGGGTGGCATCGCTCAAGAATTACTTGGGCTCCCGAGAGGGCAAGGCCATGTTGAACTATGGCGCGACGATTTCGCATGCTTCGGCGCGCGCCTTCGCGATGAAGGAGTTTGCGGCAGTCGCGGCTAAACCGGGCGGCAACACGGAGGTGGGGCCGGGAATGCGGGATAAGGCCCGGGACCTTTCGCTGAAGGACGAGGAGGAGTATAGCCGGTTGGCCTTTCTGCTCGAGCAGGGATTGAAAGAGGGCGCGTTGGGCCTCGGGGTGGTGCCGGCGTACCTGCCGGGGGCGACGCGAGGGGAGGTCTTCCGGGTGTATCAGATGGCCGCACGATGGAAGGTGCCGATTTATACGCATGTGCGGGGACGGGGCGAAGAAGGGGTGCAAGAGGCCATTGCCGACGCTGCGGGAACGGGGGCTTCGGTGCATGTGGTTCATCTGAACAGTTCGACGCGAGGGGCCATTCCGCTGATGCTCGAGATGATCACCGGAGCGCGGAAACGGGGGATCGACGTGACGACCGAGGCGTATCCGTATACCGCGGGCTCGACGTTTATTGACTCGGCGTTGTTCGATGACGGATGGCAACAGATGATGGGGATCAGCTACGGCGATTTGCAGTGGCAGGCGACGGGGGAGCGGCTGACGGCAGAGACGTTTGCTAAGTACCGGGCGCAGGGTGGGGTGGTAATTCTGCATTCGATGAAGCCGGAATGGATCCGGATGGCCATGGCGGCGCCGTTTGTGATGATCGCTTCCGACACGATGCCTTACGCTCCCGGGGCGCATCCGCGAGGCGGGGGTACGTTCAGCCGGGTGTTGGGAGAGTATGTGCGGGAGATGAAAGTCGCATCCTTGATGGAGGCGCTGCGGCGGATGACCGTGATGCCGGCGCAGCGATTGGAAGCGTTGGCGCCGCAGATGCGGAAGAAGGGGCGGCTGCAGGTGGGGATGGACGCCGACATCACCGTGTTTGATCCGGCGACGGTGAAGGATACAGGGACGTATGAGACGGGCCCGAAGTTCGCGGCGGGGATTCCGTTCGTTGTCGTGAATGGGATTCCCGTGGTGGTAGCGGGGAAGACGGTGCCCAATGTTTTTCCGGGTAAGGCGGTGGCGGGAAATTACGGAACCCGTTGAGGCCGGATAGCCGGGCATAGAATTGGAATCATGCGAACAACCGAAAGGCACAAGACCGAGCACATAGGGTGGATCCGGGCGGCGGTGCTGGGAGCCAACGACGGTTTGATTTCGACGAGCAGTTTGGTGGTGGGGGTGGCGGCGGCACAGACGGGGCGGGATCCGGTGTTGTTGGCGGCCTTGGCGGGGCTGGTGGCGGGCGCGTTATCGATGGCGGCAGGGGAGTACGTTTCCGTCAGTTCGCAGGCCGACACCGAAGTAGCTGACTTGGCGCAGGAGCGGATGGAACTGGCGAGTTCGCCGGAAGCGGAGCGGGCCGAATTGGCGGAGATTTACGTTGCTCGCGGCTTGGACGCGGAGTTGGCGGCGAAAGTGGCGGCGCAGTTGATGGCGGCCGATGCGCTGGGGGCTCATGCGCGCGATGAATTAGGCTTATCCGAAGGGACCCGCGCCCGGCCGATTCAGGCAGCGTTTTCGTCCGCGGCGGCGTTTGTGAGCGGTGCGGCGGCGCCACTGCTTTTGGTGTTGTTTGTTCCGCTGGGGTATTTGACGGAAGCGGTGTTTGGCGGTTCCCTAGTGTTGCTGGTCCTGCTGGGTGGGCTAGCTGCTCATTTGGGCGGAGCGCCACTGACGAAGGGGGCTTTTCGGGTGGCGTTTTGGGGCGTGGTCGCGATGGGCTGTACGGCGCTGGTGGGGAAGATATTTGGGACGGTGGTTTAGGGACGAGGGGAGAGTTCATCGAACGTTAACAAAGGGGGCGATAGACTATGGGAATTATGCTCAATCGCCGATTCTTTCTGGCCCAATCCGGGACGTTGATCTCGTCGCTTTATTCGCTGCGGGTACCGCTTTTTGGAGCACCGAAATTCAGTAAAGACCCGTTTACGCTGGGGGTGGCATCGGGCGACCCGACGGCTTCGGGCGTCGTAATTTGGACGCGGTTGGCTCCGGAACCGCTGAACGGGGGCGGGATGGAGAATGCGGCGGTGGAGGTGGAATGGCGGGTGGCCGAAGATGAGAAGCTATCGAAGAGCGTGAAGAGAGGCAAGGCCGTGGCGACGCCGAATTTGGGGCATTCGGTGCACGTCGAAGTGGAAGGGCTGCGGGCAGACCGTTGGTATTGGTACCAGTTCAAGGCGGGGAACTACACGAGCCCGGTGGGGCGGACGCGGACGATGCCGGCAGCGGGTGCGATGGTCGCGAAGTTGAACTACGCCTTTGCTTCCTGCCAGCACTGGGAGGCGGGATGGTGGACCCCCTACCAACATATGGCCGATGAAGATTTGGACCTGGTGGTGCATCTGGGCGACTACATCTACGAGGGCCCGGAGCGGACAAATGGGGTGCGGAAGCATACGGGGCGGGAGATTACGACGTTGACGCACTATCGGAATCGGCATGCACTGTATAAGACCGACCCGATGCTGCAGAAGGTGCACCAGAGGTTCCCGTGGATTGTGACGTGGGACGACCACGAGGTGGACAACAACTACGCGGGCGATGTGGCGGAGGATAAGCAGACGCGGGCGGAGTTGCTGGAGCGGCGGTCTAACGCGTATCAGGCTTACTACGAGAATATGCCGCTGCGGGTGAGTTCCCTGCCCCAGGGTTCGGCGATGCAGTTGTATCGGGCGTTGGATTTCGGGGCGTTGGCGCGGTTCACGGTGTTGGATACGCGGCAATATCGGACGGATCAACCTTGTGGGGACGGGAATAAAGTTGGCTGCACGGAGGCGTTGGATCCGAAGGGGACGATTCTGGGAGCGGCGCAGCGGGATTGGATGTTCTCGACGCTGGACAAATCGCCGGCGCGTTGGAATGTGATTGCGCAACAGGTTCTGATGGCGCGGATTGACATGAAGCCGGGGCCGGAGGAGAGCCTGTCGATGGACCAATGGAGCGGATACGACGCGGACCGGAATCGGGTGCTGGAGTTTTTGGGGAAGCGGAAGCCGGCGAATCCGATTGTGATCACGGGGGACATCCACTCGAACTGGGTGGCGGATTTGAAATCGGATTGGAAGAACGAGAAGTCGGCGGTGGTAGGGACGGAGTTTGTGGGGACGTCGATCAGCAGCGGGGGAGACGGGAGCGACGAGCGGCCGACGACGGCGGCGATTTATAGCGAGAACCCGCATTTGAAGTGGTTTAATGCGCGGCGGGGTTATGTGAAGTGCACGGTGACGGCGCAGGAGTACAAGGCGGATTACCGGGTTGTGCCGTACGTCTTGAAGCCGGGGGCGCCCATTTCCACGCCAACGAGTTGGACGGTGGAGAATGGGCGGACCGGGGTTAAGAAGAGCTAAAAGCGGAAGCGGAGGGCTACTTGCATCGTGCGGGGCCCTCCGATGGTGGAGGAGATGACGCCCGCCGTTCCGGGTCCGCCGGCGGCGAGGGTGGAGGCAGGGTTAGTGAAGGTCGCTTGGTTGAAGGCGTTGTAGGTCTCCCAACGGAGTTCGAGTTGCTGGGACTCGCGGATTTTGATTAACTTGCCGAGCATGAAATCGTACTGGACCTGGCTGGGCCCGCGGAGGATGTTTCGCCCGGCGTTGCCCCAAGTATCGAGCGAATCTGTGAAGGCGGCGGGGTTGAAGTATTGGCTGAGCCGATCCTGGGTGGGGCCAGTGCGGCGGGCGTCTTCGATGGTTTTGCCGGGCGCGAAGCTGGGACGGACGCGACCGGGTTGGGCCCAGCGAGCATTGGTGGTGGCGTTGCCAAGAGCGGAGAAGGGGCTGCCGGATTGGATGGTCATGAGACCGCTGAGGGACCATCCGCCGAGGAGGGCTTTGAATCGGGTGGGGGAGGGGAGATCGACGACGTAGACCCCGGTGAAGCGGTGGGTACGGTCAAAGTCCGAGGGGCCGCGGTTGTTGGCGAGATTGAAGCCGTCGTGCTCGATGACGCCGCCGTCGGAGGAGACGTTATCGAGGGACTTGGCCCAGGTGTAAGACAAGTTGCCGGTGACCCACTTGCCGAGTCGACGGCGGAAGTTGGCTTGCAAGCTGTTATAGCCGGCTTGGCCCCAGTTGGAGCGCTGGCGGAAGCCGCCCGAACGGTTGAGGCCGAGGAACTCCGGCTTGACGAAGAAGTCCGGCGAGATGAGCGCGCCGGTGGCAGTGGTGATGTTATTGAAGCCGTTGACGGGGGTGACGCGGGGGTCGAGCGGCTGGGCGAGGTTGAGGCGGGCCATGAGACCAACGCCGCGCGAGCCGACGTAGCGGACATCGAGCAGACTGCCAGGGGTGGGTTCGAATTGCACGTTTAGGGTCCATTGCTGGACGTAAGGGGTTTGCAGGAGCGGGTCTACGAAGGTGTTGTTCTTGGCGGAGAAGGGGCTGGTGGCCGGGAAGGCGGAGCCGTCAAAGCGGCGCCAAGCGGGGGCTCCGGTGGTGGGGTTGCGAAGAATGGTGACGTTAAACGGAATCTGGAAAGGGTTGACGTTGAGCTTGGGATAGGGGTCGGCCATATCTACGGGGGCAGGCACGTTTTGATAGATGAAGAAGGGGGCCGAGAGCTGGAGGTCGGTCTTGATGGCGCCGGAGGTGCGCTCGTAGAAGATGCCGTAGCCGGAGCGGACGACGAGCTTAGGCGTCAACTGCCAGGCCATCCCGATGCGGGGAGCGATGTTGTTGAAGTCGGGTTTGATGGTGGAGGCCCACGGGGCTTTATAGACGCCGTCGAG
>JBKJLJ010000360.1:0-5029 GCA_046597015.1 Bryobacteraceae bacterium | reverse complement strand
TTAGGAATCCGGCGCGGCTGAGGTGGGCGTTGATGGCTGAGCGGCAGAAAGCGATCGTCGAAAAGCGGAGTATGATAGCCGGGATCCCTATTTCAATCCTGTTTCGACCGTGAGGGCTTTTCGATGAACTGTGCCAACTGTAGTGTAGCCTTGGCTCCAGGTGTGCCCGCTTGCGGGCGTTGCGGGCACGCGGCGGCCGCCGCTCCGAATGCTTGCCGAGGTTGTGGGATGTCGATTCCGCCGGGGTATACGCATTGCTACGCGTGTGCGAATCCGCAGCCACAGCAGCCGCAATATCAACCGCCAGCCCAGTTTCAGCCGCAGGCGTCGACCGTTCCCTGCCCCCGCTGCCGGGGCCACGTGGTGATTGGGTCGATGTCCTGTCCTACCTGCGGATATGTGCCGGGGGTGGACCCGGCTCCGCAGACGCAGTGGCCTCCCCAGCCGGCGGCCGGACCACGGGCGAGTGTGGCGGCGAACTTCTGGTTGCAGGTGGATAAGCACGCCAGTCTGGACAAGTTGGAGGGGTTCAGCCTGAAGGAGATGTTTTCGGAAGTCTTCCAGAAGCGGAGCCAGGACGAGTTGGACGACTACTTCCAGGTGGGGACGCGGCTGACGACGCCCGAGATTACAGAAGTGCCGACCGGATGGCCAAAGCCATGGTTTTTCGGGCGGATGCTGATGTTTGTGGGGCTGTTGTACTTTGCGCAGTATTTGGCGTTTCAGCAGTTTCAGAACTCGTTGATGCTGCCGGGAATGATGATCACCGGGGCTCTGGCGATGCCGTTTGCGACGGCGATTCTGTTTTTTGAGTTGAACGCGCCGCGGAATGTTTCGTTTCCGCGGGTGTTGACGCTGTTGTGCGCGGGTGGCGTGTTATCGATTTTTGTGTCGCTGATCGGCTTTGAGTTGACGTCCCTCCACCGGTATCTGGGAGCGCCGGCGGCGGGAATTGTCGAGGAAACGGGGAAGTTGATTGCGGTGGTTTTAATGGTACGGAAGGGGGACAAGATGTACATCTTGAACGGGTGCCTGTTCGGGGCCGCGGTAGGGGCGGGGTTTGCCGCGTTTGAGAGTGCGGGCTATGCCTTCAATACGTTCTTGTCCGGTTTGCCGGACAAGTCGCAGGCAGGGATTCTTTTTGCGGCGCAGGGAATGGTGAAGTCGATTATGATGCGAGGGATGCTGGCTCCGTTTGGGCACGTCGCCTGGACGGGGATTACGGCGGGCGTCTTGTGGCGGGCTCGGGCGCACAAGAGTTCGCTCGCCGACGCGCTGACGGACGGGAAGTTTCTACGGGCGTTCTTTATCGTTGTGCTGCTGCACGCCACGTGGAACTTCACGGCCGGCTTTGGGCTATTACTGGCCCTGCCGTTTATGGCGTTGGTGGGCGTTGTGAGCTGGTATCTGGTGTTTGGAATTGTGCAGCAGGGGCTGCGGCAAGTGAGCGGAGCGCAAACGATGACGAAGACGGGGGTACTGCGAGCGTTTGATCCCAGCGCACTGAAGCAGAGGTGAGCGGGATGCCGAGGGTGGAGCCGATCCTGAGAAGAGTTCATAAAACCGAGAGGGCGACGCGCGCTGGGGGCAGATTAGTTGCATACTGGCTGGGATGGGTTCCGTGAAAATACCGGTTGCCCACCGCGTGGCTGGGCTACGGCCGACCGCGGTGAATACGATTTTGGCGGAGGTGCGGGCGACCCCCGGGCCGGTGGCTTCGCTGATGCGCGGGGAGCCGGATTTACGAACACCGGCGCACATTGTCGAGGCGGCTACGAAGTCGCTGGCGGCGGGACGGACTACGTATCCGGACCAGCGCGGCGAGCCGCGGTTGCGGGAAGCGGTGGCTGAGAAGTTGGAGCGGGACAATGGTGTCCGCTATGATCCGGCGACGGAGATTTTAGTCACCACCGGAGCCACTTTTGGCATTTATGTGGCGATTACGGCAATGTTGAACGAGGGCGATGCCGTGATGCTGCCGGATCCAGTCTATGACGCTTATCTGTCGCCTCTGCGGCTTGCGGGGGCAGTGCCGGTGCCGGTTCCGGCGGAGATCGTGGACGGGCGATTCGTGTTGACGGAAGCAGCGTTGGAAGCGGCCTGGCGGCCGGAATGCAAAGCGCTGTTGTTGAATACGCCCTGGAATCCAGTGGGGACCGTCTTCACGGGTGTGGAGTTGGCACGGATTGGCGCGTTTTGCGAACCGCGGAACCTGGCGCTGATTAGCGATGAGATTTATGAGGCGATAGTCTACGAGGGGCACCAGCATATCTCGCCGGCCGCCCTGTCGCCGGAATTGCGCGAGCGGACGGTGCTGGTGAACGCGCTATCGAAAACGTACGCAATGACGGGGTGGCGGGTTGGCTATTGCGCCGCGCCGGCGGCGTTTGTGCGGGCGATGACCCTGGTTTTACAGCAGTCGAGCCGTGGGCCGGCGATGTTTGTTCAGGATGCGGCAGCGGCGGCGCTAAGCGGGCCGCAGGAGTGTGTAAAGGAGATGCGGTCCGAGTACTCGAAGCGGCGAACGCAGGTGTTGCTGGCGTTGGCGGACATTCCTGGCTGCACGGTGATGGCACCGGAGGGCGGATTCTTCGCCATGGTGGACATTCGCGGGTTGGGGGTGCCTTCGGATGTGGTACGGCGGCGGTTGTTGACCGAGTTTGGCGTGGTTGTGATTCATGGCGCGGCCTACGGACCGTCGGGCGAGGGGACGCTGCGGGTGTCATTTGCTTCGGGCGGCGAGACGTTGGCGACGGGGCTGAAACGTCTGCGGACTGGACTCGAATCCTATGCGAAAGGCTGAGATACCAACGCCGGCGCTCGTGGTGGATCTGGATCGTTTTGAAGAGAATCTGCGACGAATGCAGACTGCGGTTTCGGGGGCTGGAAAGGTTTTGCGGCCGCACGCGAAGGCGCACAAACGAGTTGAGATCGCCCGACGGCAAATTGACGCGGGCGCGGTTGGCGTCTGCGTGGCGACGGTGCGGGAGATGGAAACATTCATTGGCGCGGGTGTCGGAGTTCTCTTGACGACGCCGGTGGCGCTGGGGAAGGCCGAGCGGGTGGCGGAGTTGGCTCGGGGGGCTGAGGTTGCCGTGGTCGTGGATCATTTGCGGCAGGTGCAGGCTTACGCGGCGGCGGCGGAAAGGGCGGGCGTGGCGCTGACGGTGCTGGTGGATTTGGACATTGGGGATCACCGGACAGGCGTTCCATGCGATGAGCGGGCGGTGGCGTTGGCCCTGGCGGTGGACACCGCGCCAGCGCTGCGATTCGGCGGATTGCAGGCGTACTCGGTATCGGGGTCCCACACGATCGGCTGGGAAGAGCGGCGCGCCCATTCGACCATCGCGATTGAGCTAGCCGTGGGCGTGCAACGGGAGTTGCTCGCGCGAGGTTTGGATGCAACGCGGTTGACGGGCGGCTCGACGGGAACGTGGGACATGGACGTGATGATTCCAGAGTTCACGGAGATGCAGGCCGGATCGTATGCGCTGATGGACGTGGCTTATGGGCGGATTGGCGGGGTGCCCTTTGCGACGGCGATGCATCTGTGGGCTACGGTAATCAGTGCCTCGCAGCGGGACCGCGTCACCGTCGACGCTGGGTTCAAGGCCTTTGCGACCGACCGCCCATTTGGACCGGAGGCGGAGGGATTACCGGGGGCGCGGTGGCAGTGGGCGGGCGATGAACATGGGTTTGTGTTCTGCGATCCCCTGCCTCTGTTAGGACAGCGGATCGAGTTTGTAGTGCCGCACTGCGACCCCACCGTCAATTTGCATCAGCGAATCTATGCGTGCCGGGGCGATAGGGTGGAGGAGGTGTGGGAGCGATGAGTTTGGTCTCGATCGAGGTAAATGCGGAGGCTTTGCGCGCGGAGTTGGAAGCCGCGGTGACCGGCGAGGTACATTTCGACACGGTGACGCGGGCGCTGTATGCAACCGATGCGAGTGTGTACCTGATCATGCCTGTTGGTGTGGTGGTGCCAAAGACGCGGGAGGATATCATCGCCGCGGTGCGCGTGGCGGCGAAACATCGCAGCTCGGTCACCCTGCGCGGCGGCGGGACGTCCCAGGCCGGGCAAGCCATCGGGACAGGGATCCAGATCGACATCTCCAAGTACTGCAACAAACTGCTCGAGGTGAATCCGGAGGAGCGGTGGTGCCGGGTAGAGCCGGGGATTGTACTGGATGAGTTGAACGCGGAGTTGAAAGTGCACTCCATGCGGTTCGCGCCGGATATTTCGACCGCGAGCCGGGCGACGGTCGGTGGGATGATGGCGAACAATTCGTCGGGGGCGCGGAGCGTCTATTACGGATTGACGATTGACCACGTGCTGGAGCAGACCGTGCTGTTCGCGGATGGCTCGATACGAGTGCTGAAGCCAGTGAGCGGGGAAGAGTTGGAGCGGGAATGCGAAGGCGATTCGATTCCGGCGCAGGGGTATCGGCTGATGCGGCGGCTGGGCGTGGAGTTGGCCGCAGAGGTGGCCGAGCGGTTTCCGAAGGTGCTGCGGCGGGTGATGGGATACAACCTCAACGAATTCGGGGACCCCTCGCGGGTGGACCTGACGAAGCTGCTGGTGGGATCTGAGGGGACCCTGGGCGTGGTCCTCGAAGCGAAGTTGCGGCTGGTGCCGCTGCCGAAGATGAAATCGGTATTGGTGATTCAGTTTGTGGAACTGCTGGATGCGCTGGCGGCGACTCCGTTCATCTTGGCGCATAAGCCAGCCGCCGTGGAGATCATGGACGGTTTCATCCTCAGCCATTCGAAGATGAACCCGGCTCTGCACAAACAGCGGCAGACGTTTATTGAAGGCGAGCCGGGGGCGTTGTTGTGCGTGGAGTTTTATGGCGACCGGAGCGAGGATTTGCCGCCGCAGATGGAGGCCGTCGAACGGGATTTGCGGGAGCGGGGGCTGGGCGACCGGTTTGTGTATGCCGTGGACGCGGCGACGCAGGCGCGGATCTGGGGGCTGCGGGAAGCGTCGCTGGGATTGTCGATGTCGATGAAGGACGATCATAAGTCGCTG
>JBKJLJ010000294.1:0-4025 GCA_046597015.1 Bryobacteraceae bacterium | reverse complement strand
TGGGCCTATCAGAAGCCGAAGAAGCCGGTGGGCACGGGGATCGATTCGTTCGTGCTGGCGAAGTTGGGGACGATGGGGTTGAAGGGGTCGAAGGAGGCGGATCGGGCGACCTTGGCTCGACGGGTGGCGTTGGATTTGATTGGGGTGCCGCCGGAGCCGGCGGTGGCGGCGGAGTATCTGAAAGGCGGATCGTACGAGAAGTATGTCGACGCTTTGCTGGGGAATCCGCAGTTTGGGGAGCGGTGGGCGAAGGTTTGGCTGGATCTTGCGCGGTATGCAGATACGCAGGGGTACGAGAAAGATAGTAAGCGGAGTATTTGGCCGTATCGGGACTGGGTGATTCGAGCATACAACGATAACATGCCGTTTGATGAGTTTACGGTGAAGCAGTTGGCCGGGGACTTGGTGGCGGATCCGTCGGTGGACGACTTGATTGCGACGGGCTTTCATCGGAACACGATGACGAATACCGAGGGTGGGACGGACGATGAGGAGTATCGGGACCTGGCGATTCGGGATCGGCTGGCGACGACGGGGCAGGTTTGGATGGGGCAGACGTGGGGATGTGCGCAGTGCCATACGCATAAGTACGACCCGCTGACCCACAAAGAGTTTTTTCAGCTGTACGCGTTTTTTAATCAGACGGCGGACGATGACCATGCGTCGGACCGGCCGGTGTTGAAATTGACGTCGAAGGCATCGACGCTAGTGATGCGGGAATTGGAGTCGGATAAGCAGCGGAAAACGCGCATTTTTGAGCGGGGGAATTTTTTGACGCCGGGGGAGACGGTGGAGGCGGGGACACCCGCGGCCTTCCCTGCCCTGCCGGCGAAAGCTCCGCGGAACCGGTTGGGGCTGGCGCAGTGGCTCGTGAGCAAGGATAACCCGTTGACTGCGCGGGTGACGGTGAACCGGTTTTGGAGCCGGGTGATGGGCCGGGGGTTGGTGGACAGCGAGGAGGATTTTGGGACGCAAGGGGTGCCGCCGACGCATCCGGAGCTGCTGGATTATTTGGCGCTGGACTTCCAGAAAGATTGGGATGTGAAGCGGTTGTTGAAGACGATTATGATGAGCGGGACTTATAAGCAGAACTCGGACGTGAGTAAGGATTTGCTGGAGAAGGATCCGCAGAATAAGTACTATGCGCGGGGGGCCCGGTTTCGGTTGGATGCCGAGATGGTGCGGGATCAGGCGCTGGCGAGCGCGGGGCTGTTGAGTAAGAAGATGTACGGGCCGCCGGTGATGCCTTGGCAGCCGGAGGGGGTGTGGCTGGTGGTTTATAACGGCGATAGCTGGAACACGTCGGCAGGCGAGGACCGCTATCGGCGGGCGCTTTACACATTTATGCGGCGGACGAGCGCTTACCCTTCGATGATGAATTTTGACGCGCCGAACGGAGAAACGTGCTCAATTCGGCGGATTCGGACGAATACGCCGCTGCAGGCGTTGACGACGATGAACGACCCGACCTTTATAGAGGCCGCCCAGAAACTAGCGGAGCGGGCGCGGCGGGAGGCGGCGGCGGACCCGGTGGGACGGTTGTTTGAGTTGGCGCTGCTGCGGAAGCCAACGGTGGCGGAGCGGCGGCGGGTGGAGTTACTGCACGCGCAGACGGCGGCGGAGCTGAGTAAACATCCGGAGAATGTTAACAAGTTGATGCGGTATCAAGAATATCTGTACAGCGAGGACCGGCGGGAGGCGTTGATTCCGGATGCGAGAACGACGCCGCGGGAGTGGCGATTCACGAAGACCGAGCCGGGCGCGGGATGGATGAAGGCGGGGTTCGACGACCGGAGTTGGGGGGCGGGCCCGGGGTACTTCGGGTACTTTGAAAAGCCGAGCGAGACGACGCCGGTGAAGACGGTTTGGGATACCGAGGCGCTTTGGCTGCGATATGAGTTTGAATTGCCGGCCCGGGTGCCGACGGACTTCAAGATGCCGGTGCGGACGAATGCGCAGTTTGACGTTTGGGTAAACGGGGTGGCGGCGTTGAATAACATTTTCGAGCGGAGCGGGCACTATGACTACCCGATTGGCGACGACGGGCAGAGGGCGTTTCGGCCGGGGAAAAACGTGGTGGCGATTCGGGTGGCGCGGAACGGGGTGAAGGCGACGGGGCAGTTTTTTGACCCGGGGCTCGTGGCTTCGCGCCCGGTGGCGGTGGGCAAACCGCAGGCCGGCGATGCGGCGAAGGCGGCGTGGGTGGTGGTGGCGAATACGATTTTGAATCTGGACGAGACGGTGACACGGCGATGAACGAACGACTGCAAGCGGCATTGGCGGGGACGCGGCGACACTTTTTGACGGGATGCGGGATGGGGTTGGCGAACGCCTTTCTGGCCGAGGCGCAGGGGGGAAAGAAGCCGGACCACGCGCCGAAGGCGAAGTCGGTGATCTTCCTTCATATGGCGGGGGCACCGAGTCAGTTGGAGCTGTTTGACTATAAGCCGGAGTTAGTTAAGTACGACGGGAAACCTTGCCCGGATGAGTTACTCAAAGGCAAGCGGTTTGCGTTTATCAAGGGTGTGCCGCGGATGCTGGGGACGCCGTACAAGTTCAAGCAGTACGGCCAGGCGGGGACATGGTTGAGCGAGCTTTTGCCGCAGTTTTCGACGGTGGTGGATGAGGTGACGGTGATTCGGTCGATGAGTACGGACCAGTTCAACCATGCGCCGGCGCAGTTGTTTTTACATACAGGGAATCCGCGGTTTGGGTTTGCTTCGATGGGAGCGTGGGCGACTTACGGATTGGGAACGGCGAACGAGGATTTACCGGGTTTTGTGGTGTTGACGAGCGGGGGGAACAACCCCGACGGGGGGAAGAGTTTGTGGGGGAGCGCGTTTTTGCCGAGCGTGCATCAAGGGGTGCACTGCCGGTCGCATGGGGACCCGGTTCTGTATTTGTCGGACCCGGAGGGGATGACGCGCGGGGTGCGGCGGAAGACGATCGACGCGATGAAGGACCTGAACGCGATGCAGGGCAAGCAGGCAGGGGATCCGGAGACCGAGGCGCGTATGGGGCAATATGAGCTGGCGTATCGGATGCAAATTTCGGTGCCGAAGGTGATGGACATATCGAAGGAACCGGCGGCGGTGCATGAGGCGTACGGGACGGAGCCCGGCAAAACCAGTTTGGCGAATAACTGCTTGCTGGCGAGGCGGTTGGTGGAAAACGGCGTGCGTTTTGTGCAGATTTTTGACTGGGGCTGGGACCACCACGGGACGAGTAAGCGGGACGATATCCAGTTTGCTTTGCGGCCGCACATTAAATCGGCGGACCAAGCGGTGACGGCGCTGTTGAAGGACTTGAAGCAGCGGGGGCTCTTAGACGAGACGTTGGTGGTGTGGGGCGGTGAGTTCGGGCGAACGCCCATGCGGGAGAACCGGGGCGGCAAAGAGGGGGCGTTTGTGGGGCGGGATCATCACCCGTACGCGTACACGATGTGGATGGCGGGGGGCGGGATTAAGAAGGGCTTGAACTTCGGGGAGACGGATGATATTGGTTATTACGTGACGAAAGACAAGATGACCCCGCGGGACCTACAGGCGACGGTGTTACATCAGTTAGGGCTGAATCCGCATACGCTGCATTACCCGTATTTGGGTTTGAATCAACGGTTGATTGGACCGACAGAGGAGGCGCGAGTGATGAAGGAGCTGTTGGCTTAAGGCGGGTGAGGTCGTAGAGGGTCTCCGTTGAGTTCGCCCAAGCCGAAGGCGGCCGGGCGAACTCAACGGGGTAACGAATTTGGGCTAGAAGCGGAGGCTTCGGATCATTTCCTGGTATTCGGGTTCCGCCATGCGCCAGCGGCTTTCCGGAGAGACGAAGACGGCGTGGAACAGACCCTGTGGATGCATGACCGTGAGGACGCGGATGATCTCCCTTTCGCCTTGCCGCATGCCGCTTTGGCCTTCCAAAGGGGTGAGGAGAGCGGATGCGCCGTTGACCTGAAGGCGTTCCGAATTTCCAGTCTGCCGTACGGCGGAGTTGCCTTGGAGAAGACCTTTGAGCAGGGCTTGCGTTTC
>JBKJLJ010000284.1:0-2713 GCA_046597015.1 Bryobacteraceae bacterium | reverse complement strand
TGGCCTCGCGCTCTATCGGAACGACGGCAAGCGGTTCACTGACGTCACCGCCGCCGCCGGAGTCACAGACTCGGGATGGTCTGTAGCCGCCGGTTGGTTCGACGCCGACAACGACGGCTTCCTCGACCTGTTCCTGGTCCACTATGTGGTCTGGCCACCGGCGCAAGCGAAGGTGTGCCTCGACCCCGGAGGACAACGCCAAGTCTATTGCCACCCCAAATACTTCGCGCCGACGGCGAACCGCCTCTTCCGGAACAAGGGGGACGGGACGTTCGCCGATATCTCCCAGTCGAGCGGCATCGCTCGCTCCTTCGGCAAAGGCATGTCCGTTACCTTCGGCGACTTCGACGCGGACGGCCGGACGGACATCTTCGTCCCCAATGACGCCCTCCCCAATTTCCTCTTCCATAATTTGGGCCAAGGCCGATTCGAAGAAGTGGCGTTGACCGCCGGCGTCTCGCTGCCGGATAGCGGCCGAGCGGTTTCCGGCATGGGCTCGGCCTTCGCCGACCTCAACAACGACGGTCGTCCCGACATTGTTTTTACCGCTCTCGCCGGCGAGAGCTTTCCGTTTTTCCTGAACACCGGCCGCGGCTTTGAAGACCGCACGGCCCGCTCGCGTCTGGCGGCCGCCATTGGCCGCCGCAGCGGCTGGGGGATCGCGGCGGCCGACTTCGACAACGATGGTGCTAAGGACATCCTAACGGCCAACTCGCACGTCATGGACAACATTGACCAGCATTCCGGCGACCGCTACCGCTTGCCGCTTTCGCTGTTCCGCAACCGGAACGATGGGACTTTTGAGGACGCCGGACCGCTGTTCCCCGGCGATGCGGCGCATCGCGGCCTCGTCGTCGCGGACCTCGACAACGATGGCCGGTTGGACGTGGTGGTTTCGCGTCTCGGGGAGGAGCCCAGATTATGGCGCAATGAGAACCCGGAACAGAACTGGATTGCGGTAGACGTCCCGGTCGGCACCACGGTTCATATCGGCAATCAAACAAGCGTCCAGACTACGGCAGTAGGCTATGCCAGTTCCGTGTTGGCTCCACTTCACTTTGGCCTCGGTGCTCAGACCACGATCCCGAAGATACAGATCGTTCCGCCCAACAACAAGGTCCGAACGTTACTCAACGTCGCGGCTAATCAAGTGCTGAAACCGTAGCGCTAATGCTCATGCAGGCACTCGGGATACTCGCCTAAAATCGCGTTTCCTTTGAATCCCAGGGTCTCGCCCATCCCGGCCTTGGAGGTCCAATACCCGTCGGCCGTCAACGCCTTCACGGCCTTAAAGAAACGCTCTCCGGTGCCCTTGGCGTTTCCGGCGTCGCAATGAGCGCATAGGGGTTCGAGAATCGCCAACTGCTGCTTCTCCGTCAGTGCTATGAACGGCCTCCCCTTCGTCTGCTTTTTGAGCCAAGCCAAGCCCGCCGTCATCACCTTCTGCTGACCCGGGTTCCGCCCCACCACAAAGTCGATGTAAGCCGGCACGCCCGCTGCGCCGGCGCCCGGCGTATCCGTCTGGGGGATGATCCGCTCGGCGATCATCGCGACCGTCACGAAGTCCTCTTTTGAGAAATACTTTGGCTCCGGCAAAGCCGCTTGGCCGGCGGGCATCGTGTGGGTCCCTTCGTGCTGGGCGTATAACTCATCCGCGGCAAAGGGAAAGGCGCAGGTGGCCGAGATAGAGCCGATAATCTTCAATGCATCGCGACGCTCAGCCATTATAGTTCTCCTTTCTTTGCCCGGTCAGCGATATGCTCGGCCGTCCGTGCCGCCAACGCCATCATGGTCAGCGTCGGGTTCTTCTCCGACGCCGATGGAAACACGCTGCCATCGAGTACAAACAGGTTCTTGACGTCGTGCGACTGGCACCACTTATTCACGACCGACGTTCGCGGATCATCACCCATCCGCGCCCCGCCTAACTCGTGGTTAGTCCGTGGCTCCTCCCACACTTTCTGGATCTTCGCGCCAGCAGCCTCTAGAATGCCCTTCGACCACTGCTGCATGTCCTTGAAGATCTTCCAATCGTTCTCCATCCAAGTAACTTGGCGCCGGGCCGAAGGCAGGCCGTACTGATCCAATAGCGCATAGTCCAAATCGACGTACGACTTGGCGTTGGGCACCATCTCGCCGTAGGGGCTGAAGACGACAAACGACGGATAGTGATCCTTCACTGCCTGCTTGTACTTCGCGCCCATGCCGCCCATCTCGCGAGTCCAGCCGACCCCGCGCCGGTTCTGGTAGCCGAACTGCGCACCGAAGCTGCGGACGTAGTCGCGCTTCCGTTCGTGCATGAAGCTGGGCAGATAGGCGTGGTCCAGAAAGCCTTCGTCGTCCTTCAGCTTCGACCCGACCAAGCCATCCAGAAAGGCCTCGACCCCACCCGTAAAATGGGGGATAAAGTGCTTGCCCAACTGGCCGCTCGAATTCCCCAAACCGTCCTTGGCGGACATCTGGAGCAGGGCGACACTCTGGACACAGGCGCAACTAACGACCACCGAACGACCCAAAACTTCGCCTTCGGCTTTGGTCTCCCGATGGAGAAACTTCACGCCCTTGGCGCGGCCGTCGGAGCCCATCATCACTTCGCGTACGACGGCATTCGGAATCAGTTCGAGCTTGCCGGTCTTCATCGCCGGCAGCAGATGCACGTCGTAGCTATTGTATTTGGCCACCACATCGCAACCCGCCATGCAGTTTCCGCAGT
>JBKJLJ010000567.1:0-7893 GCA_046597015.1 Bryobacteraceae bacterium | reverse complement strand
CGTTGTCGTTGCAGATCGCCACCACGTCCGGCTTCATCTCATCGAGCATCTTCCGGTAGTCGCCGTATTGCTTAGCGTTCCGCAGCACCGGCCGGCCGGCCACGATCTTCAACCCGTCCGGCCAGTGCTGCGGAACGCTAAGCAATACAGCGACTACCGGAAGATGCTCGACGAGATGAAGCCGGACGTGGTGGCGATCTGCAACGACAACGGCGCGCGGGCCGCGGCGGTGCTGGAATGCGCCGAACGGAAGCTCCCGATGATGGCGGAGAAGCCGCTCGCCATTAACCGGAAAGAGTATGAAAAAGTGAAGCGCGCGATTGAGCGCTCCGGCCAGCCGATCCAGTTGATTCTGCCGATGCGCTACGAGCCGCACTACAAGGCGTTGAAAGAAATTGTGGCGAGCGGGTCTATCGGCGAGGTAGGCCAGATCAGCAGCCAGAAGAGCTACAAGGCAGGCAATCGGGCGGCGTGGTTTAAGGATCCCGCGACCTACGGCTCCACGATTTTGTGGATCGGCATTCACATGTTCGACCTGATGCGGTGGTGTTCGGCGCGAGAGTTTACGGAGGCGTTTTCGTATCAGGGCCAGGTGGGCGCCGGGGCGGGGATCGGCCGGATGGAGAACACGACGACCACGATTTTGCGGATGGACAACGGCGGCACGGCTTCGTTGCACATGGACTACTATCGGACGGAGACCGCGGCGACCCACGGCGACGACCGCGTGCGGATTGCGGGGTCGAAAGGCGTCGTCGAATATATGGCCGCGACTGGCGTGACCTTGCTCGAACAGGGCAAGAAGCCGCTCGTCGTGAACCCGCTCCCGGAGGCCGGGCAGATCTTCGTCGACTTCTTGGGCTGGGCGTTTGCAGGCCAGCCGTGCTCGATGCCGTTGACCGATGTTTGGCGGGTGAACGAGATTACGCTGGCCGCACACGAGTCGGCCGTAGCGCATAAAGCGATCCGGATATAGGGATCGGCCCGGCGAAAAATCCCGGAATCGGTAGGGGTGAAGCGGTGAACCGGCCTTAGCGAGGGGCGAAGCGGACTGGCCTCGTTTGGCCCTGGCCATGCATGCATCCGCGGCATGAATCGTGTTCTTTTTCTGATGGCGCTAACGGCGGCGGCGGTTTCGGCGCAGACGAGCCGAGGGTCGGTGGCCGGCTTGGTGCAGGATCCTTCGGGGGCCGCGGTGGCGGCTGGAGGGGTCCAACTGCGCAACCTGGAAACCGGCGTGGTGCGGACAACCCCGACCAACGACGGCGGGCTGTACCGGTTCGACGCAGTCGACCCCGGTCGCTACGATTTGACGGTGAAGTCGACCGGGTTCAAGTCCTTCAGCGCCCGCAGCTTTTCGGTGTTGGCGGGGCAAGCGCTGAACCTGGACGCGCGGATGGAAATCGGTGACGTGCAGGCCGTCGTGGAGGTGAGCGCGGAAGGAGTGGCGCTGCAGACGGAATCGATGGTGCGCGGTTCGAACATTGAACGGACGAACATCGTGCAATTGCCGTTCAACGCGCGGAACCCCGTGCAGTTGGCCTTCACCTTGCCGGGGGTAAACACGAGCCGCTTTGTCACGGGTAGCGATTCGTTCAGCGTGAACGGCTCGCGCGGACGCAGCAACAATTTTCTGATCGACGGCACCGAAAACAACGATATTTCCGTCGGGGGGCAGGCGTTTCAAATCCGGATCCCGGACGCCGTGCAGGAGGTGGCGGTACAGACGTCGAACTACGACGCCGAGTTCGGCCGCGCGGCCGGGGCCGTCGTGAACGTCGTGACGCGGGCTGGGACGAACTCGCTCCACGGCACCGCCAGCTACCTCCTCGATTCGACGGCCGATGACGCGATTACCAACACGCAAAGCTTATCGCCGGACATTCAAAAGCGCGGCAAACCGTTCCCCGGCACCAATCAGATCTGGAACGGAACGCTAGGGAGCCGGATCATCAAAGACCGCACGTTTTTCTTTGTCGCGTTCGGCGAGGACCGGCGCAACGCGCAGGCCAGCAATTCGCTGCGCGTGCTTTCGGCCAATGGCCGCGCGACGCTGCAACGGCTGTTTCCGAAGGGGACCAACCCCCGCGCCGACCTCTATGACCAAGTAACGACCGGCCTCAACGCGGGGGCGAATTTCTTCAATGTCCCGCTCGGCGCCGGGCGGCCCGATTTGGAGTTCGGCCAAGCCGTGGCCAGCTTCGGACGAAACGTCGGAGAGCGGCAGTACATGATTCGGATCGACCATAAGCTGAGCGACAGGGATCAGCTCTCAGGGCGGTTCATGAATTCGTTTAAGGATGATCCTCGAGGCGGCGCGACGAACCCGTTCGCCGGGTTTGAAACCGGGACAACGGAGGCCTTTCGCAACGCTCTGATCACGCACACCCATGTTTTTTCGGCCAATGTGACCAACGAAGGTAGGCTGCACTACAACCGCATCGGGCTGGACTTCCCCGGGGCGACGGCGAATCCGCTGGGCTTGACTCTGCCGCGGTATGAGTTCGGCAGCGCGGCGATCTCCGGCATTGGCGTGCAAACCAACCTGCCGCAGGGGCGGCTTGCGAACAACTATGGGTTTCAAGATACGGTGACCATTGTCCGCGGGGTCCACGCGTTTCGGTTTGGCGCGGATATTTTGCAGCAGCGGGCCAAGCAGTTTGCACCCATCATTCTGCGCGGCCAACTCGACTATCGGGATGGCGGTGGCTTCTCGTACTTCGCCAATTATCTGGATGATTTCGGCGGTTCCGGCCCCGGCGGCGGCTCGGCCTTGCGGGATTTCGGAACCAACGCCTACTACCCGGATCTGACGCGATTCGCCTTCTTCTTCCAGGACCGATGGCGCATGAGCAAGGCGCTGACGTTGACCTTGGGACTGCGCTACGAGAACTTCGGGCAGCCGATCAACTCGCTGCGAACCCCGGCGTTCACCGGCCTCTTCAACATCAACCCGACAACATTCGCCGGGCCTTTCGACCAGCCCAATCGAGTTAAAAACGACAATAACAATCTCGGCCCCACCCTCGGCCTCGCCTGGACGGTCCGCCCGAAGACGGTCTTCCGCCTCGGCTATCAGGTCAGTTTCGATACCTTCTTCAACAACATCGCCTCGAACGCGTCGACCTCATCGCCGAACGTGATTGCGACCCAGGTGCAGAGCGTTGTCGACGGGACCAATCCCCGGGGACTGCCCCGGCTTTCGACGAGTCTACCGGTGGTGGCACGGACGCTAACGCCGCTGGATACGCAGAACCTGGTGATCGGCAACCTCGTGAACCCTTACGTGCAGCGCTTTTCCGGCGGGATTCAGCACGAGTTGCCGACGGGTATGATTCTGGACGTTAGCTACGTGGGCAGCAAGGGCACGCGCTTATTCTGGCAGGAAGAATACAACCCGGTGGTGCCAAGCAGCTTGGTCATCCTCCCCAATGGCGATATTCCCGCCGCGCGTCGCGCCAGCCGTTTTGACGGGCTTCAGGGCCGTCGGGCCATTCGGACCAACGGCGGCAGCAGCACGTACCACGCGTTGCAGACCCAATTGAACCGGCGGTTTTCGAAGGGTCTGCTCACGACGGTGGCCTACACCTGGTCGAAGAATCTCGACAACGGCAGCGAACTGTTCACGTTCAACTCGAATCCAGCGCCGAGCATGATTCCTTCGATCTTCGGCGGCGAGCGGCTCGACCGGGCGTTTTCGTTGTTTGACCGGACCCACCGGCTGACGTTCAGCTACTTCTACGAACTGCCGTGGAGGAAGCAGAATCGGGTGCTCGGAGGCTGGGCCGTATCAGGCGTGACGGCGTTTGAAAGCGGCGTGCCGCTGACGGTGCTGAACGGCATCGATGCCGATGGCTACGAAGGTTCGACGGGCGATCGGCCGGACTACAACCCCAACGGTCAGCGCGGCGTGCGCGCGGTGATCGATCGCAACAGCCCGACCGGCTATCGGAACCCCGACGCGGTGGGCGGTTCCGCTCCCATCGACCCGGCCCAAGCCCAGTTTATTCAACGCCCGGCGTTTGCGGGGACCGTGCCGCTCCGCCCGAGCACGTTGGGCCGGAACACCCAACGCACCCCCGGCCAGAAGAATTGGAATCTCAACATCCTGAAGACTGTGAAGGTAACCGAACAACTGCGCATGGAGTTCCGCACCGAGTTCTACAACCTGTTCAATACCCCACAATACGGGACTCCGGGGGTAAGCCCGTTTGCCCCCCAGACGCAAGGACTGATCGGGAACAACGTCGGAACCACCCCGGCCGGACAGTTCCTGGCCCCCCAGTTCGTCGACGGCGGCGGCAGAATGATCCGATACCAGTTGAAGCTTATTTTTTAAGGCGTCTTAAGCCAAATCGCTGCATCCTTCTAGAGCTTAGTGCCGATAATGGCGTAATCGAGCCCGCCGAAGAAAGCGGCCCGAAAATCGGGGGGCAGGGAAGCCAGCGAGGGCATCGACTCGATCGCCGGGGCCAAGGCCCGGATTTCGAGGCTTCCGTACCCGGCTTCCTGAAGGTAAAACGCCGCCAGCGCAGAGGGTACGGGGCGCTGGTGCGTGGGGTCGAGATAGAAGTGCGACGCGAAGATGGCGAGGCATTCCGGGTTGGGCGTTTCGAATACGGCGATGGCCCCGGGGCGAGACTTCGCGGCGCAGAGGTTGAACAAGCGGGGGACCAGCGGCGGAGGAAGATGTTCGATGACTTGGCCGCAAAATACGCCGTCGAGGGAGTGATCCGGTTGGGCCTCAAGCCACGCGAACAGGTCGGCTTCCACCGCGTTCAGGTTCTTGGCCAGACACATCCCGACGGACTCGGGGTCGCCGTCGACGCCAGTGGCGGCTATCCCGTTTTCGGCCAGGAGCTCCAGGAATTCCCCCCGGCCGCAGCCGAGATCGACAATGTTTGGCCGGCCTGCGAACAGCGGCAGGTAGGCTGCAAAGTTTGAACGGACATACTCCTGGGGACCGCGGAAACGGTCGGCAAAATGGACGAAGTCGTAGGCTGGCTCTGGCGCTGGGCCAGGCAGTGCGGCAGCGGCGAACGTCTTCTGGCGGATAGTCCGGAGTTCGGCGTGGATCATGCGCTCATACTCTTCGCGGAGTTTGGCCACGTCGGCCCAGAAGCGGGCTTGCACCTCGTCGTTGGACCGGGCGACCACCGCCTCGAAGTCGCGATGCTGGCGATCGGTGATGCTGCGGAAATTGGCTTCCAGTTGCGAGGTTCGATGCTGGTAAGCCGCGTTGAGATCGGCGGCGCTGCGCAGGAATTGGACTTCGTTGATGCCGAGTTTGCGTTCCCACTCCAGGCGCCATTCGTGCCAGTGGACCCGGACATCCGCGAGTTCCCGAGCCTGCTCGCGCAGAGCGGCCGCTTCGCGTTCTTCGGTCGCATCCAGACGGAGGGCGTAAGCCTGCAGCCGGATTTCGATTTCGTCATTCCGCCGAGCATTTTCTTCGAGCGCCCCAGCGATCTGTTCGAGCGATCGGTTGTGCTCCTTCAACGCTTCGAGAGTGGCTTGAATCGCGTTGACCGAGCCGCTGTTAAATTCAACCTGCTCGCGGACATGCCAGTCGAGAATGCGGGCCAGAAAGCGCTTCCAACTCTGCACCAGGTTGTTCTTCAGGCCAGGCGGACGCGGGTTCACCGTACCGATGGCCGCCACTTTGGCCTCGGCCGCGTCACGGGAATGAAGCAGTGGCATCAGGTCGGCCAGGGCAACGCCAAAGCGGCTGCGTTCGCCTTGCGGATGGCGGGCGGCCACCCGTTCCCGAATTTCGCGCACTGCCTGTTCGAGCGAGTTCTCAGCGTCCACGCTTGGTCTTCCTCACGTATCGGGCGGTGATCTTCGACGGGATGCCGCCGCGGGGCATGAAGTCTCCAATCACGGTGGCTTCGACCGGCTGGGCCGCCCGGACCAGATCGGCCAGGAAACGATTCACCACGTTCTCCTGAAAGATGCCCAGGTTGCGGTAAGCGAGCCAGTACATTTTGAGCGATTTCAGTTCCAGACAGTGCTCGTCGGGGACGTAGCGCAGGGTCAGGGTGCCGTGGTCGGGCAGTCCCGTCTTCGGGCAAACGCTCGTGAACTCCGGGTTGACGATTTCAATTTCGTACCCGGTGCGGAACTGGTTCGGCCAAGTCTCGATGTCCGGCAGCGGGGCGTTCACACCGGCTTCGGCGTGTTCGTCGGTGTAGATTTTTTTCTTACTCATGGGGGACCAAGGCTTTGGCGAGATGGTCGAGGAACAAACCGACGTCCGTGACGACGCCAACGGCTTGACCGGTGCCGCGGTCGCTGAGCTTTGTCGCAACGGCAGGATTAATGTCGACGCAGACAGTCTTCACCCAGCCGGGGAGCATGTTGCCCGTCGCGATCGAATGGAGCATCGAACTGAGGCACAACACGAGGCCGGCCGAGTGGGCGTGTTCATTGTACGCCTCCTGCGCCTCGTTCATGTCGGTGATCGTGTCCGGCAGCGGGCCGTCATCGCGCAGGCTTCCGGCCAGCACAAAAGGCACGTTAGCCTTAACGCATTCGTACATAATTCCGCTCGTCAGCCGCCCGCTTTCCACCGCGCCGCGGATGCCTCCAGCGTGATAAATCGCATTGATGGCGCGCATGTGGTTCCGATGGCCGTGCTCTTCCAATCGCCCATCGTTCATGCGGACGCCCAGCGAAGTGCCGAGCAGAGCCGCTTCAATATCGTGGACCGCGAGAGCATTGCCGCTGAGCAGCGCGTCGACGAAACCGGCGCGGATCAGCGCGCCGAGCGGCTTCACGCCGCCGGTGTGAACGACCACCGGGCCCGCTACGACCACGACCTTCTTGCCTTCGGCGTGCATCTGTTGGATCAGCGCCGCAGTCTGCCGGACGGCGGTTTCCACTTGGCGCTCGGAGCTGACTTCATTGCTCATGAAAGCGAAGCCGTGGCGATCGCGTTCCTTCGATTCCGGGATGACGCGGATGCCGCGCATGCCATACACAACCGCGTCGCCGGCTTTGACGTCGCGGAGCTTACGACACCACGCCGCGCCGTTTTCGATCACGATGCAGGCGTCCATCCGCTGCTTGCCTACCGTCACCCACGTCCCGCCGAGCCGAACCTCGGTCCGTTGGTTGGTTGTTGAGTAAAAATCTTCCGGCGCGCAGCAGTCGCGTTCGACGACGCGAATGTCGGCGTCGCGCGAATCAACCGGGGTGCAGCCGAGGCCGATCAACTGGCCGAGCACCTTCTCCATCAACTCGCCCGATGGCGTCTCGATGCGCAGGCGGAGATGCGACGGTTCGCTATTGGTCCTGCCGATTTGGAAGACTTCCACTTCGAAGCGGCCTTGGTATTCGACGACGGTGTCGAAGATCCGCTCCATGATGTGGCTGTCGATCAGGTGTCCCTGGGCTTCGACGGTTTCTTGAAACATGCGTACTTACAGGATAATGGATTCATGCCCGAAGCTATAGTCTGGACACCAGACGCCGAGACAATTGCGCGGGCGGAATTGACGAAATTTCTTCGTCAGGTGGGTTTGGACACCTTTGCCGAACTGCAAGCCCGGGCTTCGTCGGACCCCGCCTGGTTCACCGAACACGTGCTGCGCTTTCTTGATTTGCCCTGGGATCGCCCGTATTCGCAGGTGATGGACTCTTCACAGGGGATCGCGTGGACCCGCTGGTGCGTCAATGGCGAACTGAACATCGGGACCGCTTGCCTGGCGAAAGGATTGGAACGCCAGCCGGCCGTGGCCTGGGAGGGCGAGGAAGGGGCCCAACGATCGTGGAGCTATAAAGCGCTCGGCGTCGCGGTGAAACGGTGCGCCAGCGGGTTACGGGCCTTGGGAATCGGCAAGGGCGACGCGGTGGGGGTTCACCTGCCGATGATGCCCGAGACCGTGGCCG